>JAFVTJ010000163.1 GCA_017503305.1 Clostridia bacterium | reverse complement strand
TCCTAAGCTCACGTAAAAGCTCAAGATAGTCGCTATGGTCGACCTCGACTGCGGGGCACATAGTAGGCGCTAAACACTTTTTGTCGGCGCAAAGTCCGCTTTTAAGCTGTTTTTGGCAAGAGGGGAAGCGAAAGTTTGCGGTAGGACCGCCAATATCGTGAATATAGCCTTTAAAATCATCCATTTCAGTAATTTTTTTGGCTTCTTCTATAACAGATTCGTGGCTTCTTGAAGTGATTTGTCTGCCTTGGTGGAAGGCGAGAGACCAGAAATTGCAAGCGCCGAAGCAACCGCGGTTGTGAATAACCGAAAACTTAACCTCGGCAATACCGGGAACACCGCCCTTTGCTTCGTAGGAAGGGTGGTAATCGCGCATAAATGGTAAGGAGTAAACCTTGTCCATTTCCGTTTCGCTAAGGGGCGGCATTGGCGGATTTTGCACCAAAATTTTATTTTTGTGCTTTTGAATAACAACCCTACCGCGCACAGCGTCGGCTTCGGTTTGTTGAATTTTGCAAGACACGGCATACTGCTTTTTGCCTTGGTCTGTGGGGTCTTTTACCATTTCGAAAGAGGGGCATTCCTGCGCTTTTGGAATAGGAGTATAGTCCTTGCTGTCAACAGCGTAGCAAGTACCCAAAATATCAGTTAAATCGCTTATTTTCTCGCCTTGATTTAAGCGGTTTGCAAGCTCTACAATATGCTTTTCGCCCATACCGTACATAAGTAAATCAGCGGTAGAGTCAATAAGAATTGACGGGCGCACGGCATCGTCCCAATAGTCATAATGGGCAAAACGGCGAAGGGAAGCTTCAATACCGCCAATCGCAATCGGCACATCGCCGTAAATTCGGCGGATATTTTTACAGTAAACAATGGTCGCGCGGTCAGGGCGTGCACCTGCTTTACCGCCAGGGGTGTAGGCATCGTCACTGCGGCGTTTTTTGGCGGCGGTGTAGTGGGCCACCATTGAGTCAATATTACCGCCGTTTACCAAAAACGCTAAACGGGGAAGACCATAGCGTTTGTAATCCTCGTCGTTTTTCGGTTGGGGAATAATGCAAACCTTAAAGCCTTCGTTTTCGAGCACGCGGGAAATTATCGCAGTACCGAACGAGGGATGGTCAACGTAAGCGTCACCCGTAACAATTATAAAATCGGGCTGTGACCAGCCGTAGTCTTGCATTTCTTTTAAAGTAATAGGTAAAAAGGGCATAAAACCACCTTAAAAATTGATATAAATTAAGTATAGCATAAATTATTCGTTTTAACAAGGAGTATTGTAATGACGTTTTTTGAGTGGTTTTATAAAAATCTTATAATTGAGGGTGTGTTTGTTTTAATACTGCTTTCGGGTGTGGTTTTTATAAAATTTTTTATGCCCGAAACCTTTTTAGAGTTTGAAGAATTTTACAAGCAAAAATTTACAACCGATACCTCAATCAGCGAGGTTATAGACAGTGAATTTTAAGGTATTCGGCACCCAAATTTACGTTTCATTTTTATTTGCCGCGCTTATTACAATAATGCTTGGTTGCGATAAAACGGGGCTTATTTTACCCACCTTTTTGGCGGTTTTTATGCATGAGAGCGGTCATCTTTTAATGATGTGGCTACTGGGCTGTGCTCCAAAGGAAATAAGGCTTATTCCTGCAAGTGTGCAAATAACCCGTTCCTTTTCGGGCGGGTATAAAAACGACCTTTTAATTGCCCTTTCAGGTCCGCTTGTTAACCTTTTGGCTTGCGGCTTGTTTTATCATTTGTTTTTGCGGTTTCAAATAGGGGGATTTTGGTATTTTGACGTAATAAATTTAGGTATAGGACTTTTTAATTTGTTGCCCGTAAAGGGACTTGACGGCGGCACGGTGCTGCTTAGTGCTTTGTGTCGTGTTACCGATATAAATAAGGCAACTATCATGCTTAGGTGCATAAGCCTTTTTATTGGAAGCTTTATTTTAATAACCGCTGTAATGCTTATTCTAAAAAGCAAGCCTAATCTTTCGCTTTTTATAATGGGTGTTTATCTGGTTGTGATGAGTGTTATGAAGATGTGAAAAATAGGTTATAATTCGTAATGTGTAATTCGGAATTATATAAAATTACTCATAAAAGCCTCGCCGTGACGGAGAGGGCAAAATAAATATTAAAACAAAAATCACCCTCTCAGTCAGCTTCGCTGACAGCTCTCCCAGAGTGAGAGCCTTTTTAAGACATTAATATAACCCTATAAAAAATTGTAGGGTCGATTCACGAATCGACCGCAAAATTCCGCTAAACCCGACGGGTAATTCGTGAATGACCCATACAATATATCTATACAGATTTGCAAAATAATTACGCATTACGAATTACGCATTACGCATTAAAAAAGACCGCCGAAGCGGTCTTTTTGCATCTTATTCGCCGTCCCAATAAATTTTGGCGCCTTTTTCAAATTTTTGGAGCATTTCTTCTAACTCTTGCTTGTTATCGGCAAAGCGGATGTCGTAATGCTCGTCATACATATCATCCTGCAAGCCTTGTAAACAGGGAACAAGGGTGCGATACTCGCTTTTAACGTAGATTGTACTGCCCGAAGCGTGAATGTTTGCTTTTTGGTGGGGGATAACGTTCCAGTTAATGATTTGGCGTGCGGGGGAGTCCATAGTGTTATCGGTGAAGTATGCGCTTTTAACGTCCATTTCACTCTTAACCCAATTGTCATCCTTCTTTCTGTAACCGCCTGTAACACCGCGGATACAGCCTTCAATACCACGGATACCACCGTCGTTTGTGCGGGTGCCCCAACCCATACTTGTAAAGCGCATAAGGTTATTGGACATTACAAAGTTATCAAGCACAGAGGTATCTTGGTCAAAGAATTCAATATCGGCATTGTTATATTCAAAAAGGTTTTCGGTGTAGGTGATGTCTTTATAAACAGTACCCTTTTGGTCGCCCTGCCAGGTGAGAGCGCTATCGTAAACCTGATAGAACCAGTTGTTTTTAACCAAAATATTTTCAATTACAAGGCCCGGGATGCCCGCCCAAAATTCAATAGAGTTGCCGTAGCGTAGCCAACCGATTTTGCCGCTTACCCAAAGGCCGCCGATGTAACCAATTTCGCAGTTTGTAACGGTAATGTTGCTTTTAGCATCGGGTGCGAAAATAGCAAAAGCAGAAGTATATTTAAAGCAAATGTTATCAATTATATTGTTTTCGGCACCGCGCATAAAGAAAAGATAAATGGTGGGCATAATTTCAATATCGTGGTAAACTTCACTAGGCTTGCCTTGGTCACAGTAAAGGTGGAAAACCTTGTTTTCAAGGTCGTGGTAGTAGTCGCCGTTTGCTTCCATTGTGTCGATACCCTTCCACTTTTGAATGCCTGCAACCATACCGTAATCAAGTATACATCCGCTGGCATAGGGGTAATCGAAAGCGATTTGCCAAATGTTTGGCTTAACTTCTACCCAACTGTCATTTTCGGCATAATTTTCGGGCGAGCCGAAAATTTTAGGCTTCATACCTTCGCCGTAAGAGCCGTAGGTAACACCGTTTGTGGTATTAAGTGTGCGACCGAAACGGAAAATGCTTCCGCGTTCAAAAAGCACGGCGTCACCTTCCTTTAAAGGAAGCTTTTCAATGGCATCAATCGAGCAAATTGCCTCTTCAGGAGAAAGGCCATCATTTTCGTCGTTACCGTTAGCCGAAACGTAGTATTTAGTACCCTTTATTTCGTAAATTTCTTCGGTATTCGGAGAGTTCAAAATTTTAGCACGAAGCTCGTCCGCTTGCGGCTCCAAATAACCTGTGGCGGGGTTGCCGTAATTAGCACGCAATTTTGCGGTGGCAATATCGGTGGCTAAGTCGATATTTATAACGTTAGGATTTTTCATAATGACCTTCCTTTCAAGTTGAGTTGATTTTATTTATTGTATCACACATATATAAATAATGCAAGTTAATATAAAATTTGACAAGGCGTTAAATTTTAAGTATAATCCCCTATATGAAGATAGGTAATATTGAATTTAAAGGTTTTGCTGCTCTGGCGCCTATGGCAGGTGTTGCTGATAGGGCTATGAGAGAAATATGTGTGCGCCACGGCGCAGGATTCACCGTTTGTGAGCTTACAAGCAGTAAGGGTGTGTCGATGGGGGATAAAAAGTCGTTTGAACTGCTTTCTATCTCTGAAAACGAGCGTCCTTGCGCTTCTCAGCTTTTTGGTCGTGAGCCCGAAACCATGGCTATTGCCGCCCAAAAGGCTTTGGAGTTTGCGCCTGATTTTATTGATATAAATATGGGCTGTCCCGCGCCTAAGGTGGCGGGTAATTTGTGCGGTAGCGCACTTATGAAAACTCCCGAATTGGCCGAAAAAATTGTAAAAGCGGTGGGGGATGCCGTCGATATTCCCGTAACCGTTAAAATGCGTACGGGTTGGGATAGCGAAAGCCTTAACGCTGTTGATTTGGCAAAGCGGTGCGAAAATGCAGGCGCTTCGATGATTACCGTTCACGGCAGAACACGACAGCAAATGTACGCCCCCGGTATTGATTACAAAACCATTGCTGAGGTTAAAAAGGCGGTTAGTGTGCCTGTTGTTGCAAACGGCGATATTTGTGACGGCGAAAGCGCAAAATATATGTTAGAAGCCACGGGCTGTGACTACTTAATGGTGGGCAGAGCCGCACAGGGCAACCCCTTTGTTTTCGAGCAAATAAACGCTTTTCTTAGCGGAAAAGACTACACACCGCCCACATTAGAAGAAAAGTTTGCCGTTCTTTTTGAACAGGTAAATTTAATGCAAAAATACAAGCCTGAGCGTGTGGCTATACTCGAATCCCGCAAGCACACCGCCTGGTATATGACGGGGCTTCGGGGAGCTGCCAACATCCGCCGAATGTGTGGCGAAATATCTTCAATAGAGGATATCAAAAGAATTATTGAATTTGCACTTGAACAAAACAAAGATTTGTGATAAACTTTTAGGGTTGAAAGAAATGATATAATGTCAGGACATAGCAAATGGAGCAATATTAAGCGCAAAAAGGAAAAAACCGATGCTGCGAAGGCAAAAATCTTCACCAAAATCGGTAGAGAAATTGCAGTTGTTGTAAAACAAGGCGGTGCAAACCCCAACGAAAACAGCAAGCTAAAGGACGTTATCGCAAAGGC
>JAFVTJ010000162.1 GCA_017503305.1 Clostridia bacterium | reverse complement strand
TTCTTCTCTTATCTCTTCTTGCTTTTGAATGCTTTCTCTTTGGTACTGCCATTTTCAGCACCTCCTTAAATTAGTTATCAAAAATTTAATTATCAAGTAATTGAGCAAGAACCGCGAGTCTCGGATCAATTTCCTTTGTCACGCAGTCACACTTACCTTCATTAAGGTCTTTACCGCATTTAGAGCATACACCCTTACAGTCTGCTTTACAAAGATGCTTCATAGGAAGATTTACAACCGTTTCGGTGTAAATAATATCATCTAAGTCAAGCTTCATATCCGGGACTAAAAGGATGGTGTCGCTATCATCCCCTTCAATCGCAGTAGCCAAGGATTTATCCACTGTAACGACGTGTTTCCTAGCGGTTGGTTTGCCGCAACGGTCACATAGGGAGTCAAACACAAACTCAATTTTCACGAAAAGCCTTACAAGACTTGCTTTGTTAGTAATCTCGCCGGTTAAGCTTACAGGTTTTTTGAGCGGAAATTGACCTGCATACTCAAAATCGCTTAAATCTAACAAATAGTCCAACCGAAGTGAAGGATTCTTACCGGTAAAAACACTTTTTAAATCAATAATCATACTTCCACTCCTAATTGTCGCAATGACTATTATATATATTATAATTCACTTTGTCAAGATTTTTTCTCTTTAAATTTAAAAAAATACGGGCAGTTTTAACCGCCCGTAAGAATTATTAGTTGCAAATTTCAGCAATATCAAAGATTTTTTCAGGTAAATCTTCCTTGTCTGCCGAAACAGTAAAGATAAATTCAACGTCACTAATCTTCGCAATTCTTTCAAAGAAAGCATAAAGCTCATCATAATTGCGGGTACCAATTCTAAGTGTAGCATCACCAAAAATGTGAGTAACGTCGTGGTTACCGGATTTAATACCGGCTACTAAACCGTAATATTCGCCATAACCGGAAATGCCAAAACTATCTGCGTCGATAAGACGTGCTTTATGAGTAATAGAATAGGTTAAAGTATCGCCCTTTTCTATGCAAACAACGTTACCAAGGCTAACCTTTGTGGCTTCATTTACCATATCCACCAACAATTTTGTTTTGCCTGAACCTTTTCTTCCAATAATGATTTTAATCATTTGTACCACTCCTTCTTATTATAACTACCAAGCGGTAGTAATTTCTAAAAAATTATTTATTTAAGCGTTTTTCAAGCTCAGCCTTTTGAGCTTCAAAACCGGGTTTGCCTAAAAGTGCAAACATATTTTTCTTATAGCTTTCAACACCGGGTTGATCAAACGGGTTAACACCCAACATATAACCGGATATTGCGCAAGCCTTTTCGAAGAAATAAATTAGTCTACCTAAGTTTTCTTCATCAGGTTTTTCTACCTTTATTTCTAAGTTAGGTACTAAACCGTCGGTATGGGCAAGAACTGTGCCTTCAAATGCCTTTTGGTTTACGAAGGACAAGGGCTTGCCTGCCAAGAAGTTAAGACCATCACCGTCGGATGCTTCTTCTTCAATGATAATATCCTTATCAGTTTCGCCAAAGGTTACAACGGTTTCAAACAAGATTCTTGCGCCGTCTTGAACGTATTGTCCCATTGAGTGCAAATCAGTCGAGAAGGTAACTGCTGCGGGGAAAAGACCCTTATTATCCTTACCTTCGCTTTCGCCAAATAATTGCTTAAACCATTCAGCCATCATAGTAAAGCGAGGTTCGTAGCTAACGAGTAATTCAATAGCCTTACCCTTACGGTAGAATACATTTCTAAGTGCTGCGTAGGTATAACAATCATTTTCTTGAAGAATGGGATTAGCATATTCTTCGCTTGCCTTTTGTGCGCCAAGCATTAAAGCGTCAATATCAGCGCCTGCAGCAGCGATGGGTAAAAGACCTACTGCGGTAAGTACTGAAAAACGACCGCCTACGTCATCGGGTACTACAAAGCATTCATAACCCTTTTGGTCGGCAAGCTGTTTTAATGTACCGCGAGCCTTATCGGTTGTGCAGTAGATACGCTTTGCAGCTTCCTCTTCGCCGTAGCGTTCTTCCAACAATTTGCGGAAAACCCTAAAAGCTATTGCAGGTTCGGTTGTGGTGCCTGATTTGGAAATAATATTAACCGAAACACGCTTGTTTTCGCATATTTTTAAAATATCGTCAAGATAAGCACCGCTTATGTTGTTACCTGCGAAATAAATTTTAGGTCCGTCTGCTAAATCGTTATAGAAAGGTCCTTTTAAAAATTCGATAGCAGCGCGTGCGCCTAAATAGCTACCGCCGATACCAATAACGATTAAAACGTCGGTATCTTCTTTAATTTTTTGAGCAGCCTTTTTAATACGGTCAAACTCTTCCTTATCATAATCGGTCGGAAGATTTACCCAGCCCAAAAAGTCGTTACCAAGACCGCTTTTAGCGGTTACCATATCGTGTGCGGCTTTAACCTGTGCTTCTAAACCTAAAAGGTCATTTTCACGCAAAAAATCTGCCGCAAAAGAAGAATTAAATTTAATTGCCATTTTCTTTTTCACCTGTGTAGTTGGTCTTTACAGATAGTTTACAATATTCTTTTATGATTTTCCAGTATTATTATTCATATTTATAAAAAAGTTTACAAACTTAAAAGTCCGTT
>JAFVTJ010000161.1 GCA_017503305.1 Clostridia bacterium | reverse complement strand
GTAGTTAAGGGTTACGCTGAAATGTGGGAAACCGATGCTTCCGGCGAAAAATTCGTTAACCCCGATGCTAAATTAGCAGTTGAGGCTGTTGACGCTAAAACCTTAAAGGTTACTCTTAACAATGCAGTAGCTTACTGGAATGAATTATTAGCATTCCCCACCTACTTCCCCGTACGTGAAGACGTTGTTAAGAACGAAGCTTGGGCAACCGATCCTTCAACCTACGTTTGTAACGGTGCTTACACAATGGAAGCTTGGGAACACGACAGTGTTATCACATTAAAGAAGAACGAAAACTATGTTGATGCTGATTCTGTTCAGTTAGAAACCTTAAAGTGCTACCTTTCTGACGATGCTAACAACATGTTAACCAACTTCCAAAAGAGCGACTGGTTAATGATCGACAGCGTTCCCACTAACGAAATGGCTAACCTTGCTAAGGACTATCCGGACGAATACAAGGTTGTAGGTCAAATTGGTACATACTATGTTAACTGGAACGTTAACGAAAGCATTTTACCTAAGGACAGCAAGTTAACAGGCGTTGAAGCTGAAAAGGCTCAAGCTGAAATCCGTGCTGCTATTGGTCTCTTATTCGACCGTCAATACATCTGTGATGAAATCGGCCAGGCTGGTCAAGTTCCCGCTGGTTCATTCGTTGCTATGGGTATGACCGATGCTGACGGCAATGAATTCTACAAGAATGCCGGTTCAAGCGACAAGTTCGACGGTTACTACGATGTTGCAGCAGTTAAGGAAAACTACACTGCTGCTATCGAAACCCTTAAGAAGTACTACAACTGGGATGGCGCTAAGTTCACAAACTTCCCCTCCATCACATACCTCTACAACACCGACGACGGCCATAAGGCAATCGGTGAATACTTAGCAGGTGCTTTAGCTCCTATCGGTATTACCATGACCTTGGAAAACCAAGAATGGAACACCTTCCTTAACACCCGTAAGAACGGTGACTACTCTGTAGCACGTAACGGTTGGTTAGCTGACTACAACGATCCTATCTGCTTCTTGGATATGTGGACTACCGTTTCCGGTAACAACGATATTCAATTCGGTAAGGGCGCTCACGCTAAATTAAAGATGTATGACCTTGACTTAACAGCTCTTGGCTATGACGTTAAGGTTGAAGACGGCACATGGGCTGAAACCTATGACGTTCTCATCGCTAAGATTAAGGGCGAAACCGACAATGTTAAGCGTTACAAGATGATGCACATCGCTGAAGACATCTTAATGTCTACAGGTTGCGTAGTTCCTCTCTACTACTACACCGACGTATTTATGATCGATGATAGCGTAGAAGGCTTCTTCTGCAATCCTCTTGGCTACAAGTACTTCATGTACTGCACAATCGCTGACTAATTTTAATTTGTTTAGCGACTAAATAAAAAATAAAATTTTCCTCCCCAAAGGCTTCCTTTGGGGAGGTTTTTTGCATTACAATACTGTAACTTGAATAGAATAAACTGCTGTGTTACACTTTAAGGGTAAGAAAAATTTAAAAAGGGGGATAAATTTTGAAAAAAGCTTTGAAAATTTTTATACCTATAGTGCTGTTGCTCACTTTGGTATATTTTACTTTAAACTATTTTAATCTAATCCCCAAAAAGTATTATACGGCTCGGGATTTTGGTATAGAA
Organism: Clostridia bacterium; assembly: GCA_017503305.1. The sequence goes on along the minus strand of JAFVTJ010000161.1, from coordinate 1,190 downwards.
ACGGTTAAAAGCAGTGTGGATTTCAACCAAAACGGTGTGGATGATTATACCGATATTCTGCTAGGCGCCCGCAAGGATGCCCAAAACCACCCCAAATATGACGGAAAGTATATTGATGGTGGCTACCCGCCCGATAATATAGGCGTTTGTACCGACGTTGTGTGGCGCGGTTTTAAAAATGCGGGATATTCCCTTAAAGATATGGTGGATAGGGATATCGAAAATCGCCGCGAGGCTTATTCTCGCATAGATAAGCCTGATACGAATATAGATTTTCGCAGGGTAAAAAACCTTAATATATTTTTTAAGGAATACGCAATTTCCCTTACCACCGACATTACCCAAATTGCCGAATGGCAACCGGGTGATATTGTGATTTTTAATAATCAGGCACATATTGGCATTGTTTCCGACAAGCGTAATCGTGATGGAATGCCCTATATTATTCATAACGGCGGGCAGCCCAATAGAGAAGAGGATTACCTAACGCGAAGCACCGTGGTTGCACATTACCGTTTTGATGCTTCAAAAATAGATAGCGGTGTTTTAGCCGCTTGGGAAAATTAAAAAAGAAGATACTTTTCAAAAGTATCTTCTTTTATTTGTTTATGCTGCAAGAAAGTGTTTCGCTAAGCTCTTCAAATGTTACAAATTCATACCCATGCTTTTTAAGCAATATAATAAGTTGTTCAATATGGTTTTTGTAAGCCTTAATGCCGCATTGTAAATAATACTGGTCGTGGGGCTTTAGGTCCTTAAGATAAGGAATTTTTTGGCGAGTGAGTTCAAACGGATGCAAATAAAAAACGTAATAATTGTTTTGCTGCAAGTATTGTTTTATAACGGTTTTAATTACGCCCCAGTTGAATAATCTTACGTATCCGCCGCCCGAAATGGGATAGGGTTGACCGAAAATTTTATGCTTCGACATCGAAAATTCAAAGAAATCGCCGTCATGAAAGATGCCTTTTGAAAATTCTTTAAAGTTTTTAAGCTTTAACCCTACGGTATGCCTTGCGCGTGAAAACCCAAGATGGCTTGAATCATACTTAAAGCCAAGCTCCTTTAAAATTTTAAGGCGCTTGTCATCAAGGCTGAAATAGGGCGCGCGAAAGCCGACAACAGTAGTGCCGAAAAGCTTTTCAAACATACTTTTAGATTTTGAAATTTCTTCTCTAAAGGTTTCGGGG
>JAFVTJ010000001.1 GCA_017503305.1 Clostridia bacterium | reverse complement strand
GCAACTGAATATACGGTAATACCTTCTTCGGTGGAAGAAATTGTACCAAAGGGTATGCCCGTTTTAAAGCAACCCGAATATTTATCTAAAATAAAGGCACTCGATATTGCTAAGGACTATCCAAACGATATTGTAATCGGCGCTGATACTTCGGTAATTCTGGGTAAAGAGATTTTAGGCAAGCCAAAAGACCGCGCCGATGCCGAAAGAATGTTATTAAATCTATCGAACAAGGTTCATAAGGTTGTAACAGGCTGTACTGTTGTTAAAAACGGCGATGTCGCAAGTTTTTCGGTAGTGAGCAAAGTAAAGTTTCAAAAGCTCACAAAACCCGAATTAGAGGCATATTTAGACACCGATGAGCCTTACGACAAGGCGGGTAGCTACGCTGTGCAAGGTAAAGCCGGCGCATTTGTAGAATGGATTAAGGGTGACTACTTTAATATAGTCGGTCTTCCTATCAGTAAATTAAAAAAGTATATATAAAAAAACGCTCAGTTTTCACTGAGCGTTTTACTTTTTACTGTTTAGAAAAGACCTGTAATAACACCGTTGTTATCAACGTCGATTCGTTCTGCTGCGGGAACTTTAGGAAGACCGGGCATTGTCATAATATCGCCGGTTAAAGCTACTATGAAGCCTGCGCCTGCCGAAATTTTGATATTGCGAACAGTTACCTTAAAACCTTCGGGAGCGCCGAGCTTGGTAGCATCATCAGAAAAGCTATATTGAGTTTTTGCCATGCAAACGGGGCATTCGCCAAAGCCTAAATCGGTTAAAGTTGCGATTTGCTTTTTAGCCGCGGGAGTAAAGATTACACCGTCACCGCCGTAAACCTTGCGAACGATGGCGTCAATCTTTTCTTCGATTGAAAGGTCGCTTTCGTAAGAGAATGTGAAATCACCTTTTTCTTCGTTGCAAAGACGTACAACTTCTTTTGCTAATTCCATACCGCCTTCGCCGCCCTTAGCCCAAACGTCTGAAAGAACAACGTTTACACCAAGCTCTTTGCACTTAGCAATGATAAAGTCGATTTCCTTATCGGTATCGGTGGGGAAACGGTTAACTGCAACAACGCAAGGAAGCTTGTAAACGTTCTTAATGTTTGAAACGTGACGTAAAAGGTTGGGAATACCTTTTTCTAATGCTTCGATGTTTTCATTGCCAAGTTCAGTCTTAGCAAGACCGCCATGCATCTTAAGAGCACGAACGGTAGCAACCATAACAACAGCCGAAGGTGTAAGACCTGCCATACGGCACTTAATATCAAGGAACTTTTCAGCGCCCAAGTCAGCGCCGAAGCCTGCTTCGGTAATAGCGTAATCTGCAAGGCTTAAAGCCATTTTTGTAGCGGTAACACTGTTGCAGCCGTGTGCAATGTTAGCGAAAGGTCCGCCGTGAACGAGCGCAGGTGTGCCTTCTAAAGTTTGTACCAAGTTTGGCTTAATAGCGTCCTTTAAAAGAGCTGCCATAGCGCCTTGAGCATTGATTTGACCGCAGGTTACGGGCTTGTCGTCGTAAGTGTAGCCAACGATAATACGTGATAAACGAGCCTTTAAGTCGTCAATATCGTTTGAAAGGCAAAGAACAGCCATAATTTCACTAGCAACTGTAATATCAAAGCCGTTTTCACGTGGAACACCGTTAACCTTGCCGCCAAGACCGTCGGTTATGAAACGTAACTGTCTGTCGTTCATATCGACACAACGCTTCCAGGTAATCTTGCGAACGTCAATACCTAAAGCGTTGCCTTGGTGAATGTGGTTGTCGAGCATAGCGGCTAAAAGGTTATTAGCCGCGCCTATAGCGTGGAAGTCACCTGTAAAGTGAAGGTTAATGTCTTCCATAGGAACAACCTGAGCGTAACCACCGCCTGCAGCACCACCCTTGATACCGAAAACAGGACCTAAGGAAGGCTCTCTTAGTGCTACGCAAACATTTTCGCCAATGCGTGAAAGACCGTCGGCAAGACCTATTGTAGTAGTGGTTTTGCCTTCGCCAGCAGGGGTAGGAGTAATAGCAGTAACAAGCACAAGCTTGCCTTGTTTTTTGCTTTCTTTTTGAAGGCTTAAGTCAATTTTTGCCTTATAATTGCCGTATTGTTCGAGGTATTTTCTATCAATACCTGCTTTGTCCGCAATTTCGGTAATGGGTTTCATTTTACATTGTTGAGCAATTTCAATATCAGATAAATAAGCCATATTTTTTCACCTTACTTAAAGTATTTTACTGCTGATTCGAACATCTTAATATCATATTCACCAGGAACATTCTTGTAAAGGCCATAACCCTTACGCTCAGAGTGACCCATCTTACCGAATACACGGCCATCGGGTGAGGTGATACCTTCGATAGCGTACATAGAATCGTTGGGGTTAAACTGAACTGCGCTTGTAGCGTTGCCGTCTAAATCAACGTATTGTGTTGCGATTTGACCGTTTTCAGCTAACTTCTTAATAATCTCTTCTGAAGCTAAGAAACGACCTTCACCGTGAGAAATCGGCACATTGTAAATTTCACCAACCTTAGTAGCTGTAAGCCAAGGAGATTTATTAGAAGCAATACGGGTTCTAACAATCTTTGACTGGTGACGTGCAATGGTATTAAATGTAAGTGTTGGGCAGTTTTCATCGGTGTCGATAATCTTGCCGTAGGGAACAAGACCTAACTTTATAAGTGCTTGGAAACCATTACAAATACCGCACATAAGACCGTCACGCTTGTCGAGAAGCTCGGTAACCTGCTCCTTAATAGCAGCATTACGGAAGAATGCAGTAATAAACTTACCGCTACCGTCGGGCTCGTCACCACCCGAGAAACCGCCTGGGATGAATATCATTTGACTGTCCTTAAGCTCATTTGCAAAGGTTTCAACACTGCGAGCAATGCCGTCGCTTGATTGGTTGTTAATAACGAAAATTTGAGGCTCGGCACCTGCATCACGCATTACCTTGGCAGAGTCAAATTCACAGTTAGTACCGGGGAAAACAGGGATAAGCACCTTAGGACGTGCAACCTTAATTGCAGGTGAAACGCGTTCTGTAGCACTGAATTCAAAGTTTTCCATAGGTGAATTGGAGTCTTTAATATTGCACTTAAATACGCTTTCAAGCTTGCTTTCGTAAATATTTGAAAGCTCAGCGAGCTTAAGCACTTCATTTTTGTAAGAGATGGTTGCATCATCAGTTACAGTACCGATTAAAATGCCGTCGTCGGTATCTTCGGTTACTTCTAAAAGGAATGAACCGTAGTTATAGCCAAAGATAGCGTTTTTGTCAAGACATTCGTTATAACGGAAACCAAGACCGTTACCGAAAGCCATCTTCATAACAGCTTCAGCAACACCACCCATAGTGGGAGTATAGCAAGAAACAGCCTTTTTGCTTCTTAAAAGATTTGTTACCTGGTCGAATACCTTAAGTAGACTTGCAGTAACAGGAAGACCGTTTTCGTCATAAACGGGGGTAATCATAATAAGCTTGTTACCGGCTTTTTTAAATTCGGGAGATACAATGTTGTCAACCTTGTCGGTTGTAACAGCAAAGGAAACGAGAGTGGGGGGAACGTCCAAATCTTCGAACGAGCCACTCATAGAGTCCTTACCGCCAATTGAGCCGATACCGAGTTCCATCTGAGCCTTAAAAGCGCCTAAAAGTGCCGCCATAGGCTTGCCCCAACGCTTAGAATCCTTGCCTAGCTTTTCGAAATATTCTTGGAAGGTTAGGTAAACGTCTTCAAACTTAGCGCCTGTAGCAACCAACTTACAAACCGATTCAACAACAGCCAAATATGCGCCGTGGTATTGGCTTTCGCTCATAATAAAGGGATTGTAGCCCCAAGCCATTAATGAACAGTCGTTAGTGTGCTTCTTTTCAACACTAATCTTTTGTACCATTGCTTGAATAGGTGTAATTTGATGCTTACCGCCGAAGGGCATAAGTACGGTACCAGCGCCGATGGTAGAGTCAAACTGTTCGGAAAGACCGCGCTTTGAACAGATATTAAGGTCGTCAGCCAAAGCCTTGTAGTTTTCGGAAAAGGAGCCTTCAACCTTGTTAGAAATAACACCACATTTTTGGGTCTCAATTTCGATATGCTTTTCAGCGCCGTTGGAATTTAAAAATTCACGGCTTAAGTCAACGATAGTGTTGCCGTTCCAATGCATTGTAAGGCGAGGCTCAGCCTTAATTTTAGCAACAACTACTGCTTGCAGGTTTTCTTCTTGAGCTAATTTTAAGAAGTTGTCAACGTTTTCTTTTTCGATAACAACCGCCATACGTTCTTGTGATTCACTGATAGCAAGCTCAGT
>JAFVTJ010000160.1 GCA_017503305.1 Clostridia bacterium | reverse complement strand
GTTTCTATTGCACCAAAACAGGCGGTTTAGCAACTGTTGAATGCGAAAAGACTGCTATTGGTTGGTACAAAAAGGGCGATTTACCCGAGGTTTGCCAAAAGCACAGCGGCGAGTTAATGCCCACACCCGAAGAGGTAGAAAAGGCTAAGGAAGAGGCCGAAAAGAACGAAGAGAATAAGGATACCTCTTCTACTTCGCAGGCCTCATCCGATTCAAGCAATAAGGAAAACACCTCTAAAACCGAAAGCACAACCCAAAACCAGTAATATGTTAAATTTTAAAGCTTTTGAACTTTCTAATATAGATGAAATTACCCCGTTTTTTTCTACCCCTACAAGATTTTCTTGCGAAACAAACATTGTTAATTTGCTTGTTTGGCAAAAAAAGTATGCAAACGAATACGCTTTAAAGGATGGTATGCTTTTTATAAAATCGGGTGGAATAGAGGAAGAAACCTACCGTATCCCTTTCGGACCCGACCTTAAAAAAGGGTTTGAGCTTTTGCAGGAGTATACGGGGCAAGAGTATCCGCCTATGTGGATTCAACAAGGCGAGCGTTATCTTGACTTTAAGCTCCTCTTCGGTGAAAATTACGAATTTATCCCCCAAAGAGATGCATTCGATTATATTTATCTGCAGTCGGATTTGGCAAATCTTAGCGGTAAAAAGTACCATTCTAAGCGTAATCATATTTCGGCCTTTTCAAAGAAGTATGATTGGCACAGTGAGCCCATAACGCAAGAAAACATACCCCGAATTTTAGAGTGTATGGAAAAATGGTATGAAGAAAATTCCGAAAAAATGGACGAGCTAATGCTTACCGAAAAAGAAGGCGTATGCTTTATGCTCGAAAATATGCAAGTCCTTAATATGCGCGGTTTGGCGATTTTCGTAGACAGTAAGGCGGTGGCTTTTACCTTGGGTTCACCCATAAATCGCGACGTTTTCGACGTGCATATTGAAAAGGCACTACCCGAATACGCAACTGCGTATACAGTAATAAATAACGAATTTGCAAAAACACTCACCGATTATAAATATATTAACCGTGAGGACGATTTGGGGCTTGAAGGCCTTCGCAAAGCCAAGCTTTCCTATAAACCGCATATTCTTTTGAAAAAGTATTTGGCTATTTCTAAAAAAGACAGTTTAAAGCAAATTTATCACGCTGCCTTTGCTTATACTGACAATATTTTTGAAGATGCTTTGTTTAAAAAGTGTTTTAATTACTGCGAATATTTAGAAAAAGACGGCAGGATTGTGTCAATGTGCTTTGCGTTGCCTTGCTTAGTGGACGGCAAAAAGGCAAAATATATTTTCGCAGTTACCACCCCACAAGAATTTCGCGGCAAAGGCTATGCTAAGGAGCTTATAAACCGCATAAAAAAACAGGATGACAGTATTTTGATACTGCGCCCCGTGAATGACGGACTGATTGAATTTTATAAAAATTTAGGCTTTGTACCCTTTATTGCTAAAAATACAAACGGTGACTCTACGGTTGAACCGTTGGCCGAATATAAGGAATTAGCCGAAGAAAACAAGGAAGATAGTGGCGAATATACCGCTATGTATTATAGTGAAAATCAATATGATTTTGACGGACTTTATTTTCCTTATTCAATGCCGTAAGGAGCCTCCACTTGTCAGGGGAGGTGGCACGGCATAGCCGTGACGGAGGGGTAGTTTTTGATTTTCTCTCCCTCAGTTAAAACCTACGGTTTCGAAGCTCCCTCGTCAGAGGGAGCCTTTTTAGTAAATAGTGAATATAAACACCCCAATAGATTTCAAAATCTATCGGGGTGTTTTCGTATATTGAAGTTTATAAAAACAAATGCTCTATTAAAATTTTTGCACCTAAGATTATAAGTATCACACCGCCTAGGAATTCGGCTTTGGATTTCCATTTCGCGCCGTAAACATTGCCGATTTTAACACCAAGTGCCGAAAGGGTAAAGGTGATAATGCCAATAAAGAGTACCGCTATATAAGCGTAGGTGTTGTTGCCCTTTAGGTCCATTGCGAGCGAAATACCTGCCGCCAGCGCGTCAATACTTGTGGCAATCGCCATTACAAACATTGTTTTAAAGCCGAATGAAGCGTCGGTTTCTTCCTCTTCCTTTGAGAAGGATTCCTTAATCATATTAGCGCCGATACCGCCCAAGAGAACAAAGGCTATATAGTGGTCGATAGCGGTAACGTAAGCCTCAAACGCGGTGCCTAAAAAGTAGCCGATAAGTGGCATCAGAGCCTGAAATCCACCAAACCAAAGACCTGCTATTAGCATGTGGCGTTTTTTGAGTGAATATGTAGCAAGGCCTTTGCAAATTGCAACCGCAAAGGCATCCATCGAAAGACCGATGGCTAAAATAAATAATTCTAAAATTCCCATAAATTAACTCGCTTCAGATATATTTTGCAAACACTAGTATATATCCAAAGCGAGTAAATGTCAAATAAATATCGGTTGTAATTGTTTACCCTTTAGCGCTTCTTCCACCGTTTGCGGAATAAGAGAAAAATCGCATATAAGGGAATTGTTTTTACCCTGTGGGTCGTCTTGGCGATAGGGGACAAAGTAGATGTTTTTTGTGTTGTGTAAAAGGCCGATATTTTTAGCGCTACCGCCCAAGGCATCGTTAGTGGCAATACCTAAAACCACGGGTTTATTGTTGCGAAGATGTGCCTTTATCGCCATTGTAACTGTGCTGTCGGTAATGCTTAAGGCACTTTTGGCAAGGGTATTGCCTGTGGCGGGGGCTACTACTAAAACATCAAGCAAATTTTTAGGCCCGATAGGCTCGGCGCCAACGACTGTGTGAATAATTCTATTTTGGCAAATTTCTTCAACCTCACGCTTTAAATCTTCGGCTTTGCCAAAGCGGGTGTCGGTTGAATATACTATTTCGGAAAAAATGGGAATTATTTTTATATCGTAATTGGTCTTTAAAGTTTTTAGTGCCTTTACAGATTCTTTTATGGTGCAAAAGGAGCCTGTTAAAGCGTAGCCGAGAGTAATATCCTGCATAAAATTCTCCTTTTAATTGTAAAAACGAATCAGGTCACTTACAGTTTTGGCTAAGATTTTACCTGCGGTTTTTGGCGCGGTTAAGCCGGGGAGTGCCGGTGCTTTTAAGGCCTTTATACCAAGTGCTTTGGCATATTCAAGGTCAAACCCACCCTTTGAGGATAAATCTATCAAGAGTGAGGCGGGCAGATTTTTAAGGGTATCGCCGTATAAAACCTTGGCATCAACCGTGTTGAAAATAATATCGTACCCTAGAAACATATTTTTAAAATCCTCGGTATTTATGTAATTAAATCCGAGAGCTTCTAATTGGGCAAAAT
>JAFVTJ010000159.1 GCA_017503305.1 Clostridia bacterium | reverse complement strand
CACAACAGCGATTTTGAAGGCAATATTATGACCGAATATGAAAGCCGTTTTGTTGCTTTAGGTCAACCTATATATAGATTGGAAGCTTATGTAAATGATTAACTTTAACATCCAAAAAATAGTACCGCTTTGCGCTGAATTCGGCATTGAAATCACCGAAAAAAAAGCCGAAAACTTAAACAAATACGGCAATTTACTGCTTGAATGGAACGAAAAAATTAACCTAACCGCCATAACCGAGCCCGAAGACGTGCTTTACAAGCATTTTTACGATTGCATTTTATTTTTTAAGAACGTGGACGTGCCGCAAAACGCTAAAATTATTGACGTCGGCACAGGCGCGGGCTTCCCCGGTTTAGTGCTTAAAATTGTGCGCGAAGACCTTGAAGTCACCTTGCTTGACAGTTTAAACAAGCGCATTACCTTTTTAAACGACGTTATCGAAAAGTTGGGTCTTAAAAAAATAACTGCCGTGCATTCCCGTGCGGAAGACGGCGGCAGAAACCCTCTTTACCGCGAAAAGTTTGATATTTCCTGTGCGCGCGCGGTAGCGGCAATGCCCGTTTTACTTGAATACTGCGCCCCCTTTGTTAAGGTTGGCGGCAAATTTGTTTCTATGAAAGGCCCCGGTGCCGAAGAGGAAGTTGCACTTTGCAAAAACGCAATGAAGCAATTAGGTGTGCAACAACCTACCATTATATGCGAAACCCTAACCGGTAATGAAACTCGCACCTTTGTTTCCTTTAAAAAAATATCGCAAACACCGCCAAAATATCCCCGAAACAGCGGAAAAATTGCAAAACAGCCCTTATAAACGGGCTGTTTTTTGTTGCTTTGCGCCGCAATTTGCGATGTGTTTTTCTTTACAAACCGCTCCCTATAATTAAAATTAAATTAAGGAGTGGTGTTATGCAAAGCATATTTGACAAAAAACTTTTAATGCTAAAACCTGATGAAATTGTGGTTTCGCCCGAACAACCCCGCAAAAGCTTTGACGAATACGAGCTAAAGCTTTTGGCCGACAGTATTCTTGCTAACGGAATAATTCAACCCTTGGCCGTGCGCAAAAAGGATGGCAAATACGAAATAATTGCGGGCGAACGGCGTTTTCGCGCGGCAAAAATGGTAGGTATTAGACGAATACCCTGTGTTATACACTCCGCCGATGAGCAAACCGCCGCCGTGCTTGCCCTTACCGAAAATTTACAACGCCGTGATTTAAGTGTTTTTGAAGAAGCCGCCGCCCTTGACCGCCTTATAAACTACTACGGCATAACCCAGTCGGAAGCGGCAATTAAACTAGGTATTGCACAGTCCACACTCTCAAATAAATTGCGCCTTTTAAACCTTAGCGAAAGCCTGCAGCAAAGAATTGTAAAGGCTCGCCTTACCGAACGCCACGCAAGAGCCCTTTTGCGCTTGCCCGAAAACAAACGAGAAACCGTTTTGGACTACATAATAGCCCAAGGGCTTACCCTTACCCAAACCGAAAATTATATTGAACAGCTTTTACTCCCAAAAGAAACAAAACCCGACTTAAACGAAACTACAAAACCCACAAGAAAGCAAGCCATTGGCGATATTCGCCTTTTTTACAACAGCCTTTCAAAGCTTGTAACCACCCTGCAAGACGCGGGTATACCTGCCAGCACCCGCAAAACCGAAACGGCAAAATACATTGAATACAAGGTGCGAATAAAGAAAAACGAGCCCGAAAACCACAATTGCCAACAACTGAAAATATGCTGATAAAAGCTCCCTTAGGGGAGCTTTTTAAATTGCTGGCGCCTAATTTGTAACTCAGGATTATTTATGAAAATAAAACTTGAAAATCTTACTAATATATAGTATTATATATAAGTTATAAGGAGGAAAAACTATGCCCGAATATTTACAAATGGAAAAGCAGGACTTAAAAAAGGAATTTGAATCCGTTCGCAAAGAATATGAAGCCTTGCGCGCGTTACACCTTTCGCTTGATATGTCACGCGGTAAGCCCGGCTTTGATAATATGGACGTTAGTGAAAAGATGTTCGACCTTGTTGGCAACGATACCGGTTTTAAAAACATTAGCGGTATTGACTGCCGTAACTACGGTGGTCTTGACGGCCTTTTGGAAATGAAAAACCTTTTCGCCCAAATTTTAGGCCTTAAGGCAGAACAAATTATAGTTGGCGGCAACTCTTCACTTAATATGATGTTTGACACAATAGCACAAGCTATGACACACGGTATGGGAGCTGAGCCTTGGTATGAATGCAAGGACCGCAAGTTCTTATGTCCCGTGCCCGGTTACGACCGTCACTTTGCTATTACCGAATATTTTGGTTTTGAGCTTATACCCATTGAAACCGATGAAAACGGTCCTGATATGGACGCCGTTGAAGAATGGGTGAAAGACCCCAGCGTTAAAGGTATTTGGTGTGTGCCGAAATACTCCAACCCTGAAGGCACCACCTATTCCGATGAGGTTGTAAAAAGAATGGCGGCTTTAAAGCCTGCCGCTAAGGGTTTCCGCGTTTTTTGGGATAACGCCTACGCCGTTCATCACCTTTACGAAACACACGACAAGCTTTTAAATATTTATGATGAGTGTGTAAAGCAATGCAACCCCGATTTGCCGATTATTTTCACCTCTACCTCAAAAATCACATTCCCCGGTGCCGGTGTTGCAGCACAAGCCGCAAGCCCCAACAACGTGGCAATGTTTAAAGAAAGAATGCAGTACCAGACCATTGGCCCTGACAAATTGAACCAATTGCGTCACGCTCGCTTGCTTCACACTATGAGCGACGTTGAAGAGCATATGGAAAAATTAGCAGGCAAGCTTCGTCCTAAGTTTGACGCTGTTTTGTCCGAATTGGATACTAAGCTTGCAGGCCTTGGCATTGCCGAGTGGCGCAAGCCTAACGGCGGTTACTTTATAAGCCTTCACGTGCTTGAGGGCTGCGCTAAACGCGTGGTTGAGCTTTGTGCCAACGCAGGTATGACCCTTACCCCCGCAGGCGCCACCTATCCTTACGGCATTGACCCCAAGGACAGCAATATTCGTATTGCCCCCTCCTTCCCATCAGTTGAAGAAATCAAGGTTGCCGCAAAGGTACTTTGCGTAGCAATCAAATATGCCGCATTAGAAAAAATATTAAACACTTAATTTATTTGACTTTATTAAATAAATTTTGTATAATAGATATAATTTAAGTTTGGAGGATTTGCCAATGAAAACCAAGAGAACCGGCAAAGCGGTATTTTTTGTAGTGCTGTTGTTAATTCTTGCATTAACATTTACTGCATTTTTCGGAATTAGCAGTTACTACGGCGATAACAGAATTATCTACACCAAAGGCGCAAACGATATCCGTTGGGGTATTGACATTAAGGGCGGCGTTGAGGCTGTTTTCTCACCCGACAAGAAGGATGTTGATATCACCGATGAAGATATGGACGCCGCAAGAACAATTATTGAAACACGTCTTGTAAACAAGAACATCACCGACTATGAAGTTTTTGTAGACAACGATAACCACCAGATTATTGTGCGTTTCCCCTGGGCCGCTGACGAAAGCGACTTTGATGCTGCAAAGGCAGTTAAGGAATTGGGCGAAACCGCAATGCTCACCTTCTGCGAAGGCGAAACCAACGATAAGGTGCTTTTAACCGGTGCCGACGTTGAAAAAGCCGCTGCAGGTGTTGATGAAAGAACTAATCAATATGTTGTAGACCTTAAATTTAATGATTCGGGTAAAGCAAAATTTGCTGCTGCAACAAAGAAGCTTTATCAGAAAACCATTTCTATTTGGATGGACGATACTTTGCTTTCGGCTCCTACCGTTAACAACGTAATCACCGAAGGTCAGGCCACCATTTCAGGTCAGTTTGATGCTGCATCGGTTACCGACCTTGCAAACAAAATCAACGCAGGTGCGCTTCCCTTTGCTCTTACTGTAGACGATAGCAAATTGCAAATAATTTCTCCTTCTTTAGGTTCTAACGCATTGCAGGTTATGCTTATTGCAGGCTCTATTGCATTTGCTCTTATTTGCTTACTTATGATTTTACGCTACCGTATGAACGGTTTTGTAGCTTCAATTGCACTTTTAGGTCAGTTAGCAGGCTCTATCGCTTGTATTTCAGGCTACTTCCATGGCGTAGACAGCTTTACACTTACCATCCCCGGTATTGCAGGTATTATCCTTTCTATCGGTGTTGGTGTTGACTGTAACGTTATCGCAGCTGAACGTATCCGTGATGAATTTAAAAAGGGTAAAACCATTGACGGCGCAATCGATTCAGGTTATAAGAACTCTTTGAGCGCTATTATCGACGGTAACGT
>JAFVTJ010000158.1 GCA_017503305.1 Clostridia bacterium | reverse complement strand
GGGTGGCTTAGGCTTTTTGGTTTGGGATGACATAAGCCTAAAGCGTTTCCGCTTTAAAAAGCTTAACCTTCACAGCAAAATAGTATTAACCGTTTCGGCTGTTTTGCTATGTCTTGGTACACTTTTGTTCTTTATTTTTGAAAACAACAAGCTATTTAGCGATATGTCTTTTTCATCAAAGCTTTTAAACAGCTTTTTCAGCGCCGTAACACCAAGAACGGCAGGCTTTAACACTGTTGATATTGCCTCCTTTTCGGAAGCATCTAAGCTTTTGACCGTTATTTTGATGTTTATAGGCGGAAGCTCCGGCTCGACCGCGGGTGGTATAAAAACAACCTCGCTTTTTATAATATTCGCCTTTGTAGCATCAAAAGTAAGGGGCAAGGACAGTATTTTAGCCTTTAATAAAAGCATTAAAGATGAATTTTTACACAAAGCTCTGCTTGTTAGTACAATCAATATGTCTTTAGCATTAACGGGAACCTTTATAATCGCCGCAGTAGAACCTGCTTCCTTGTCAAACATATTTATTGAAACCTTTTCTGCTATAAGCACCGTAGGTCTTTCGGCAGGTCTTACAAGCTCGTTAGGTGTCGTATCGCAAATAGTGCTTATGATACTAATGTTTTGCGGTAGGGTTGGTAGTGTTTCCTTTGCGGCGGCGCTATTTGAAAAAAGAAATCCCGCCCCAATCACCTATCCCGCCGAATCAATTACCGTTGGTTAATTTATAAAAGGAGTTTTTTTATGAAATCGTTTTTAATTATTGGTATGGGCTCACTCGGAAACCACTTATGTGACGAATTGAGCCGTAATAACTGCGAAATTATGATAGCAGACATCAATCCTGCAAAGGTAGAAAACGCTAATCCCGCCGTGGTTACCGCACGTGTATGCGACTGCACAAACCGCAACGTGCTTGAATCCTTGGGCGTTGAGGATTTTGACGTTTGCTTTGTTTGTATTGAAGATTATTTCCAAGCCTGTCTTGAAATAACTGATTTACTCAAGGAATTGGGTGCTAAAAAGATATACAGCACCGCGAACCGTGAAATTGAAGAAAAATTCTTGCTTAGAAGCGGTGCCGACCGCATTATTTATCCCGAACGTGACATTTGCCGCAAAATATCGAGCATTGAATGTGCAGAGCATGTTTTTGATTATATCAACATTGCTGATGATTACTGCATTTTTGAAATTGAGCCTCAAAAGAAATGGCTTGGCAAAACGGTAATGGAGCTTGATTTCAGAAACAGATATAATCTTAACATCATCGCCTATAAGAAAAATGGCACTGTTATCCCCTTGTTTACCGCCGATTACGTTTTCAGCGCTGATGAGCATTTACTTGTTTTAGGGCACAAGAAAGAACTTGAAAAAATAATTAAATAAAAAAGAAAAGCATAGTGAAGAAAATTCTTCACTATGCTTTTTTTATTAATCAAAAAAGTCCTTCAATTTATCCATAAAGCTTTTTTGTTTTTTATAATTTTTAGCGTCGGTAACGGCTTCAAATTCCTTTAGCTTTTCCTTTTGTGCTTTGGAAAGGTCCTTTGGCACTTCGACCGTTATTTTAACGTACAAATCGCCCTTGCCCGAGTAATTAAGGCGCTGAATACCCTTACCGCGAAGCTTGAATTCGTCGCCCGGCTGTGTGCCCTCGTGAATGGAGAATTTAACCTTACCATCAAGCGTGGGAACGGTGATTTCATCGCCCAAAGCCGCCTGTGTAAAGGTTATCGGAATTTCGCAGTAAATGTCGTAGCCGTCGCGTTCGAAAATCGGATGCGGACGAACACTAACGTTAATGTGAAGGTCACCCGCAGGACCACCATTTAAACCTGCGTCACCGCCACCGCGTATGTTAATAACCTGACCGTCGTCAATACCTGCGGGTATTTCGACCATCTTTTCTACAGTATGTCTTATTCTGCCCTTGCCGTTACACTTATTGCAAGGTGTTTCAATAATTTTACCGCTGCCGTGACACTGGCTACAAACCTGTTGGGTTTGAATAACGCCAAAGGGGGTGCGCTGAGTAGCCGCAACCTGACCGCTACCGTGACAAATAGGGCAGGTTTTAACCGTAGTGCCCTTTTTAGCGCCTGTGCCGTTACATTCGTCACAAGTGTCAATCTTAGTAACCTTAACGGTCTTTTTAC
Source organism: Clostridia bacterium (assembly GCA_017503305.1). Next base: position 1,449 of record JAFVTJ010000158.1, on the reverse strand, counting down.
AGCCCTTTGCCGCCTCTTCAAAGGATATTACAACGTTTGCCGCTGTATCGTTACCACGGCGTGGAGCATTAGGATTAGAACGGCGTCCGCCGCCACCGAAGCCACCACCGAAGAAGGAGCTGAAAATATCGCCCAAATCGCCAAAATCACCAAAGCCGCCAAAACCGCCACCGCCATAGCCGCCGCCCGCACCGAAGTTGGGGTCAACACCCGCATGACCGAATTGGTCGTAACGCGCGCGCTTATCCTTATCGGACAAAACCTCATACGCTTCGTTAACCTCTTTAAAGGACTTTTCAGCTTCAGCGTCACCGGGGTTTAAGTCGGGGTGATATTTTTTAGCCGCTTTTCTATATGCTTTTTTAAGTTCGTCATCGGAAACGGATTTGTCCACTCCCAAGACTTCGTAATAATCTCTTTTATCCGCCAAAATAATTCACCTATAAAATATTTTGTATGGGCGGATGACTACATCCGCCCGCCATTTTTAAAATAATTATTTGTCTTCTACGTCAGTATAGTCTGCTTCGTATACGTTGGGGTCAGCGTTTTGAGCTTCGCCTGTGGGAGCGCCTTGGGGATTAGCAGCCTTATAAATCTTTTCGCTTAAAGCAAAGATTTCCTTTTGTAATTCTTCTTGTTTTGCTTTAATAGCTTCAATATCTTCGCCCTTTAATGCTTCCTTTAAAGCTTCCTTAGCGGTGTTAAGCTTACCCTTTTCTTCTTCGGTAATCTTATCGCAAAGGTCAGCGATTGTCTTATCAGTTGTGTAGATCATTTGGTCAGCATTATTGCGAATGTCAACTGCTTCACGACGCTTCTTATCTTCTGCTGCATATTCTTCAGCTTCTTTTACAGCCTTATCAATATCGTCCTTAGACATATTGGTGTTGGAAGTGATAGTGATATCATTTTCCTTACCGGTGCCTAAGTCCTTAGCAGAAACGTGAACGATACCGTTAGCGTCGATATCGAAGGTTACTTCAATTTGCGGAACACCACGGGGAGCAGATGCGATACCATCGAGGTGGAATACGCCAAGAGTCTTGTTATCGCGAGCGAATTCGCGCTCACCCTGTAATACGTGTACTTCAACTGAGGTTTGACCGTCAGCCGCTGTTGAAAAGATTTGGCTCTTCTTAGCGGGGATGGTTGTGTTTCTGTCAATAATCTTTGTAGAAACGCCACCCATTGTTTCAATACCTAATGAAAGGGGTGTAACGTCTAAAAGGAGCAGACCCTTAACGTCGCCGCCTAATACACCTGCTTGTAAGGACGCACCTAAAGCTACGCATTCGTCGGGATTGATGCCCTTAAAGGGTTCCTTACCCATGAATGCTTTAACAGCTTCTTGAACAGCGGGGATTCTTGAAGAACCGCCAACCATAAGAACCTTGTTGATTTCGCTCTTCTGAAGACCCGAGTCAGCAATAGCTTGGCGAACGGGAG
>JAFVTJ010000157.1 GCA_017503305.1 Clostridia bacterium | reverse complement strand
GGAAGTGTTAGAGGGCGAACCGCTTGAAATTTTTAGTACAAGGCAGGACGGCTCTATTTTAGCAAAGGGCTTAAACAAAGACGGCGACGTTATGTTTGCTTGTAAATTAGATATGGAATAAAAAATAAACCGACAAGTCGAAACTTGTCGGTTTTGTTGTATAACGAAAGTACACAGTAGTGTAGTTCAAAAAGTTCAACCGAAGAAAAAATATTACCTTGTCGCTCGTGCCGCGACAGGCACGCCCTTTCTTATGTAGGCGAAAAGAAAGGGCGGAAAGATTCGCCTAAGGGGGAATTTCGATTTCCCCCTTAGGTAACAAGGTGAAAACCCATAAAAACGCCGCCAAAGGAGAAAACCTCAAGGTTTTCAATTTGGCGGCAAGTGTAATCTTGATTGTGGCTTTTATATTTGTTGCCATAACCCCCTTAAACGACAAGGGCTAACGCCCTTGACCTAACATCTGTGAGTTAGTCGACATATCGTTTAAATTATAGACCTAAAATGAAATACCACCCGACTAGCGAGTGGTATTTATTATTAGAATAAGCTGTAGTTAACAACCAAGCTTGCGAAAACGATGGAAACCATTGAAAGAAGCTTGATAAGAATGTTAATAGCAGGACCTGAAGTATCTTTGAAAGGATCGCCTACGGTGTCGCCAACAACGGCAGCCTTGTGTTGATCGCTGCCCTTGCCGCCGTGAACACCGCTTTCGATGTACTTTTTAGCGTTATCCCAAGCACCGCCTGAGTTAGACATGAAGATTGCTAATAAGAAGCCGCTTACAGTAGCGCCTGCGAGCATACCAACAACACCTGTAAAGCCGAGCACCATACCAACGATTACGGGAGCTACAACAGCTACAACGGTGGGTAATACCATTTGACGAAGGCTTGCCTTTGTGCAAAGGTCAACGCAGGAAGCATAATCGGGTTCGGCTTTGCCTTCCATAAGACCTGCAATTTGCTTGAACTGACGGCGAACTTCAACAACAACTGATTGAGCAGCCTTGCCAACAGATTCCATAGTTAAAGCAGCGAATACAAAGGGTAAGCATGCGCCGATGAATAAACCAACCAAAACGGTGGGGTTTGTAAGGTCAAATACAGTAACGATTTCCTTGCCTGCAGCAGCGGCAACTTCCTTAACCTTATCAATGTAAGAAACCATAAGTGCTAAAGCAGTTAAAGCAGCAGAGCCGATAGCAAAGCCCTTACCTGTAGCTGCAGTGGTGTTACCGAGGGAGTCAAGCGCGTCGGTTCTTTCTCTAACCTTTTCGTCAAGGTTTGCCATTTGAGCAATACCGCCTGCGTTATCGGCAACGGGGCCGTAAGCGTCGGTAGCCAAGGTAATACCAAGGGTTGAAAGCATACCAACTGCGGAAAGTGCAATACCGTAAAGACCGGTAGAAGCCGAAGCACCGCCACCTGATACGAAGTAAGAAACCATAATACAAATTGCTACGATTACAATGGGGATAAGTGTGGAAAGCATACCAAGACCTAAACCGCCGATGATGATAGTAGCGCTACCTGTTTCAGACTTGTCGGAAAGCTTTTTGGTAGGGGAATAAGAATCGGATGTGTAGTATTCGGTAACCTTACCGATAAGCACGCCTGCTATAAGACCTGCGATAATTGCAAAGTAAAGACCGATGGTGTTTTTACCGTCGAGCATGAACCATACAATCGGGAAGGAAAGCACTGCAATAACAATAGCACTAAAGTTAGTACCGCGGCTTAAAGAAGCCAAAAGCTGACGCTGTGTTGCGCCTTCCTTGGTTCTAACGAATACAGTACCAACGATTGAGCAAAGAATACCTACGGTAGCGATAAGTAAAGGAACGCTGATTGCGTTGAATGCTTTAGAGCTGAAAGCGGAAACGCCCAACGCCATAGCAGAAATAATAGAACCAACGTAAGATTCATAAAGGTCGGCACCCATACCTGCAACGTCACCAACGTTGTCACCAACGTTATCGGCAATAACTGCGGGGTTACGCGGGTCGTCTTCGGGGATACCTGCTTCAACCTTACCAACAAGGTCAGCGCCAACGTCAGCAGCCTTTGTAAAGATACCGCCGCCAACACGTGCAAAAAGTGCCATTGAAGAAGCACCCATACCAAAGGTAAGCATTGCAGCAGTAATTTCGGAAGCGGGAAGCTTAAATACAAATTTTAAAAGAAGCATCCAAACCGAAATGTCTAAAAGACCTAAGCCAACAACGGTGAAGCCCATAACCGAGCCTGCCGAGAAGGCAACACGAAGACCTTTATCAAGACCGGTGATACAAGCGTTTGCTGTTCTGGCATTGGCTGCGGTAGCGATTTTCATACCAACAAAGCCCGAAAGTGCCGAGAAGAAGCCGCCTGTTACGAACGCAAAGGGAACGAACCATGTGAGAAGCTTTGCAGCAGCCATACCTAAAAGTACCAAGAACATAACAGCAAAGAAGATGATAACCACCTTGTACTGTCTTTTTAGGTAAGCGTTTGCGCCGGTTCTGATAGAATGAGAGATTTTCTTCATTAAATCGTTGCCTTCGCTGAATTTGAGGACCTTTAATGCGGTGAACACTGCAAACACAATTGCCAAAATTGAGCCTGCAAGGGTCAAAAATGCAGCATATTCTCTCAAGAAGTTTAACATATAAACCTGACCTTTCTTTGTTAAAAAAATGACAATCTCTATGTTTTTAATATTTTAACTCCGAATAATTAAAAAGTCAAGGGTAAAACGAATAATTTTTAAAAGTTTATGCAAAAACAATAAAAGCTATAACGTCAAGCGTTGGTTGGCTTATTGAATATACGCTATAATATATATTACAGGGAGAAACAGAAGTATAATTTTTGTGAGCATTTTTTACAATCTCTTGTAAAGTGCCGAAAAATGTAATATACTGTTAAATAGAGACCCCGTTGTGTCCTTTGGCTTTTGCTTAAATTAAAATTGGGCGCAAATAGAAAGGAGCCTTTATGAAAGAGAAGAATTCGATAATTACCCATGAAAGCTTTCCACAATTTGTTGAAAAATTGGAAAAAGAGAGCGTAAAATTAAACGGTCGTAAAATTAGCAGGGGTATTGCAAGCTGGTTTAATATGCTTTTAAGCAGTGGATTAGCCTTGCTGGCATTGTCTATTTTTTACGGCAGTATCGAGCCGGAGAAGATATCGGCTAAAGAGGCTTTTAGCCATATTCCCGAAATTTTTCTTAATGCGGGGAAATGGGCATTGGGTCTATTCCCAAAAGATACAAATATGTGGGTTTGTATGATAATTTTACTCTTGGCAATACCGGTTAGCGGTGTTGTCACAGGTCTTATTTTCCGCTTTATTCCTTTCAAGGGCAAAGCCTTTAAATTAGAAGATGCCGAAACCGAGACTGAGCGTGCCGATAATGCCATAACCCTGGTTGATAAACTGAAATCAAGTTATAATGCGGCTACGGATTGTATTACTACAGCTATGTACGTTACCATCGTTTTGGCATGTTTGGCAGTTATTGCCATACCCGTTATATCAGCATGTCGTGCAAGCAGTGGGTTTGAGTGGTATATGATTGTGGGGATAGTACTTATCAATCTTATTCAAATGATTTTTCTACTTCTCGCTGTATTGTGTGTGATGGGCTTTGCTGTATTTTTTCTTTCCCTTGCACAAGAATGGGTTACAAGCTTGTTTTACACGGGTAATAATTACAAAAAAGAAAAGGCGCAGTTAGAGGAATTCCGCAAGTTTTTGGATGAGGAAGCCCTGCAAAACCATAAGGCATTTATAGAAAAAACCGAAGATGAAGCGGTGGATTTATTAATTGAGGGCAAAATTGCCGCCGCACTTAAGACCATTGCCACAGTAGAGGACGAATCCGAGAATGCATATTATATAAACCGAATAGCCGACACATTAAATAAAGAGGAAGATATTGATAGTTTGGTATGGTGGTTTGATTGGAATAGGGAGTATATATCATCTCAAAAATTGAAAGATTTTTTTTCCTTCAAACAGGATGAAAGCCGCAAAAAGCTGTTGCAAATTGCTGAAAAGGAATATTCTAAAGCGGTAGAGCTTTTTGAAAACGGTGAATATAATGAGGCTCGCGATTTATTAAAAGCCCCTTCAACAGTTGATTATCGCGACGGTGTAGCGCTTTATGCTTTGGCTGATTATCATGTGGGCCCCGAAAAAGCGTTTAGTTGGATTGTGGAAAAATTAAATTACGCAGTCGAAAAGGGCGTGGAATCCGAACGGATTGAGGTTGAGTGTTTGCAGACAATAAGAAAAATTAAAGTTATGCAAGAACGGGAAAAACAACGCTTAGAGGCAGCAGAGCGCGAAAGACAACGCGCCGAGGAAGCCTATTGGTTAGCGGTTGGCAGACAATCGCTTTCAACCTGCGAGCATTTGGTAAACGGATATTGCTGCCGTTATTGTACTCTTGATAATTTCCCGCACAAATGTTATTATCTTGACAATCCAAACGATATGTGGCTGTGCAGCGATAGAAAATAATAGTTTTAAATTTAAAACGGACTACGTTTTTCGTAGTCCGTTTTGATTTTTAGAGATGGTTATGTAAGCTTTAAAATGCATATAGTAGAAATTTGCTGACCCAGCTGTTTTTATAGCGATTAATTAAAAATTCTATTAATAAATAAATCCCAATACAAATAGAAACCACAACTATATAAGCAATTGGAATATATGTGTTATGGAATAAAATTTTAAAAAGTGAGACGATTATTCGTGCTACAGCACCGTGGGTCACAAAAATAATGATACTACATTTCCTTAAATTTATAGAATATTTGCATTTTATTGGCGTGCAGTTGCTTACAAATCCAAAAACACCAATACAAAATGGTAAAAGCATAATATAACAATCGTTTAGGAATGTCCCGTTAATATTTTTTACGAATAGCCACTCGAGATATAGCAGAACACCTGAAACAAGTGTGATCGCAAGATAAGTAAATTTATTGCCTTTGAAGGTTTTTTCGGCAAAGCATTTACCGATGATAATCCAGGCTACTGAAACAATAAAGCTATTTGGTATTGGAGAAATATAGTTAGTAATTCCTAAATGTATTGTTGATGCAATTTCGCTTTTAGCTATAAGCTGCGGATAGCTTGAGGCTATTGAAGCCACTATATACAGCAATGTGGATATAGCAATCAGTATAGTGTTGGGAAGTTTTCGCAGCAAAAAGAAGATAATAAGTGTGCCGTAAATGGTAGCAATAATATACCACGAAGCAGTGAAAGAACTATTGAATAATATACATTTTATAAATGCAAGAATGCCACTTATTACTCCGTGACCAAAGAAAAGTTCTCCGCGTATGTAAAGTATAATTGGTAGCAAGCAAATAAACCAAAATGTATAAAGCAAAAGATTTCTTATTATAAAGTTTTTTAGAAATACTTTTTGTTGAGAATAATTGGTTGTGCCATTAAGCTTTAAGAAGAAAAAGTATCCTGACATTATAAAAAAGAGCGGCACACCTATTCTAATCCAAGGGTATAAAACACGGGGGAAAAGCTGCATGTGAATAGATACCACAAAGAGAGACAAAATGATTTTAAGTATATCAAACCGAGCGTCTGCTGTTTTGTTTTTGATGTGATTGTTTTCGGTCATGGATTTTTCCTTTCTTTTAACAAAATGTTGCCAGACGGTAATTTTTATTCACCCATTATCCTTACAAACTGCATGATATTGCGCCAAAAATCATCAGGAGCGAATTCGCTATATTTTTCTACGGGACGCTTTGGTTAAATATCTTCTTCTACCGAGAAAATAGGGTAAAAATAAGGGCATTCCTTTGCTTTTTCAAATTTTTCGGCATCGGTAATATCGCTATAAAAAAACAAGAACTTTATAGGTAAATGTTTGTGCTCAGGGTTTAAAAATTCTCTTTCTTCGGCCAATGCGTCTTCCATTGTTTTTGTGTAGGTATCGCCGTGGTCATCGTCCAAATGAAAAACCCATTCGTTGTTAACAAGGTCAAAATCCTCGTTTGTCCAATCACATAAAAGCACTTGATTATCCTTTAAAAAGTATTCAAAGTCGTTGTATTTTACGTGCTCAATGGGCAATTTTTCTTTGACAATGCGGTTGTAAAGCTTTACTTTATCGCGCGCTGTAATTAAAAAAGAGTATTTAACCTTAAAATCCTTATAATATGGCATTTTGTGATATTGAATAATATCAAACGGTAGGTAAAGCAAATAGCCGATACAAATAAGTAAAATTATTGGTATAAAGATAATAAAGCCAAAAACCGAAGCAAGGGCGCTAAAAAAGTTTTTCATAAAATTATCCTTCGTAAATTAGTTTAATTCGCCGGTTTTATATCAATTTACAAAAATAAGGATAATGCAAGCAAATCTTGTCACATGCAAATTTACTGTGTAAAAGTTTAAATAAGCAGGACGTTTTATAATTAGAAAATTGGCTTTGCATTCAAGTAAAGTGAATCGCTTATAAAACCAAAGACATCTCCGTAAAGAGCCGCGTCAATATACGGGAAGATATTTTCGTCAAACTCAACAGTGCGCGGCCAGGAGGTATTGTTGGCATATTCACATTGCTCAATAACACCAAGCTGTGCCGAGTGGTTAGCCAAAATTATATTGTTGTTAAAAATTGGCATAGAGTCAGAACCGTCAGGGTTATATTTTAAAGAATAAATATTTGCGATAATATCCTTAGAATCTATCATTACGTTATTTCTTATCGCAAAATTCATGGCGCGGTTACGGTCGTAAGAACGCCATCCGTTAATGTGAGAACCGTTACCAAGATCACTGCGTTGCTCGCAAAGGCCACGGCCTGCGTACCACATATAATTATCTTCAATAAGGAAGGTGTCAATATAGCCGTTTGTTTCTTCGGTAGAGGTTATCCAATATTCTATGGAGAAGTAGCAATATTCAATAACGTTACCTGAATATAAAACGTTCTTCTGCACACCGCTACTGCCTTCGGAAAGAGTTATCTGCTGAGTGATACCCGCATCGTATACCTGGTAGATATAGTTGTCACTTACTGTAAAGTTTGTGCAAGTACCATAAATTTCTACCGCATTACCGAAGCGTGTGTACTGATTGCTGCCAATGGCGTGTACCGAGCCGCCAATCCAACCAAATTCACAGTTGGTAACAGTAAGGTTGGATGCACTGCGTGTACCCACACCATGTGCGCCGGTATACTTGATACAAAGATTATCAATAGTGATGTTCGTTGATTCAGCCTTAACAGCATGATTACCTACATTAAATTCGATGGAATTAAAACGTATAGCGGGATTTGTGTTTGAGTAAAGATAAACAGTACCGGTTTTATAATCGTGATAAAATTGAAGATCCGCCGTGAGCATACTATTTACATTAATGGTTGAAAGGCCATAATCGCTAATTTTTATAGCACAATCTTCGCCATTGTTAAATACCAAAGTGCCAATATCAAATATCACCGTGCCGTTTGGAGTTTTAAGTTTGTTGTCTTGGAATTTCCAAATATTTGTACTGTGCTGTGTCCACTTGCCGGCATATGCTCCGCTTGCGCCGTCGAATGGAGAAGCGTAAATTTTAGGTTTGTCACCTTGCCCATATGCAGAGTAGGTAACAAAGTTTTTTGCCAAAAGCTGACCACGCCAAAGGCCTCCGCGCTCGAATAAAACGTATGTATCGCGGCCGGTGGAGCCGGTAATACTGTTAACTTTATTTAAAGTAGCCCAAGGTGTGTTCGGTGATGTACCGTTGTTAGAGTCACTTCCTGAGTTTGAAACATAATAAACTGTGGCACCGCTTGGGATATTCATATTTTCACTTGATAGTATTTCTTCAATGCGATTATCGGTTTCTTCTCGCAAAAAATTTATCGCAGCGGTTGTTTGGTTGGTGTCCGAAATAAACTTTGCTCCATTTTTATCGAGCTTTGAGGCATTTGTTAAAATTTCAAAAGCAGGTGTTAACACCGGTAAAATATCATAAGTTGTCTGCTGGGCAAGCTGTTCAAGACGTCGGGGCAAATCAACAACCGTGCCACTTTCCACAAAAACTTCTTCGCCTACAATTTCGTAAATTTCCCAGTATGAAGTGTCATCCCAACTCGTGCTATCAGTACCAATAGCACATATCTGCTCGCCGTTTGTGTTCGGGCATACGACAAGCTTATACATAGTGTTTTCTGCGGGTGCTCTAAACAACTGAAAAGCAGCTTGGGTTTCATTATACACCGCATAAACAGGTGTGATCCATTCAAGGAAAGGTGCAACACCAATATTCGTCGTGTTTGGAACTACGTAACCTGTTCCGTACGGATGTTCAATTGCATAGCCATCATCATAGGGTATGAACCTGAAGGTGTCCGAATCGATAGAAGGCTCTCCCTCAACTCGCAAATAGGATTTGTTTTCATTAAAATGCCAGTATTTGCCTTCTTCAAGCGTATGGGTAAGAACAGTGCCCGTGCTTTTGTTAACGATTACATAATCTCTACCAATTTCAATATTTGTAACTGGTGAAAGTTCGTAGGTGACTTCGGGGGCTTCAGGGGTTTCTGCTATCTCGTAGATTTCCCAGTACGAATAAGCATCAAATTCGCTGTTGTTGCAACCGATAGCGTAAATATAATTTCCTTGCAAATCGTTACAAGCAACGAGCTTGTACTGACTGCCGTTTTCTGTTCTGTAAATTTGGAAAGCGGATTCCGCTTCATTGTAATCTACATATATAGGAGTGGTCCAAGTATATTCTTCCACAATGTTAGCATTTACCGTATTGGGACTTAAATAACCGCCGTCAGGATGCGCCAAGGCATAACCGTCGTTATAGGTTGTAAAGCTCCAACTTGCAGAATTGGCGGAAGGCGCACCGCCGAGTAATACGTGATTCTGCGAGCCTAAGTCTGCATACCAGTGATTTCCGCTTTCAATTGTGGTGGTAAGAACAGTGCCTGTAGCCTTGTTAACTATTACATATTCTTTGCCGGTTTCAATTGCTGTAACGGCCGTCAAACCTTCAATGGTAGGACTTTCGGGTTCGGGATCAACAGGTGTATCGGGTTCTTCCGGCTCAGGATCAATAGGTGTGTTAGTGCCTTCTACTACCTCGTAGATTTCCCAGTAAGAATAAGCATCAAAATCGCTCGTGTTACAACCGATAGCGTAAATATAATTTCCTTGCAAATCGTTACAAGCAACGAGCTTGTACTGACTGCCGTTTTCTGTTCTGTAAATTTGGAAAGCTGCTTCGGTTTCGTTGTAATCCAAATAAATGGGCGTAATCCAAGAATATTCACTTGTAATATGTACGTTTACTGTGTTAGGGCTTAAATAACCGCCATTGGGATGCGCCAAGGCGTAACCGTTGTTATAGGTTATAAAGCTCCATTTTGCTGAATCGACGGCAGGAGCACCGCCAAGCAAAACGTGATTTTGCGAGCCTAAGCCTGCATACCAGTGATTTCCGCTTTCAATTGTGGTGGTAAGAACAGTACCTGTACTTTTGTTAACAATTACATAGTTCTTGCCGGTTTCAATTGAAGTTACGGCATTAAGAGAGAGAACAGTTTCCGTTTCCTTTGCAGACGAAACTAAAACTGTGCCAGACAAGCTGCAGGCAATAATTGATAAAACTAATAAAATTCCTACGATATTTAACAATATTTTTTTCATTTTTACCCCACCTTTTTAAAATTTGTATAACATATATATGTTTACAAACTCATCTTAATAGATTGGTATGCGTTTTGCAAGAAAAAAATTCCAAGCAAAGCACCTACCGTGGAGTAATCACTTTTCTCACACAAAAACGGACTATGGTTTTCCATAGTCCGTTAAAAAATTGTAAAGCTATATCACTTGCTTTCATACAAGGCTTTGGTGTTTCTTCGGTAGTCAAGATAAAGCCTAAGTAATAATAGTAATGGAATAATTACAACAACCAAGGTTGCAAGAAGCATTAGCAAATCGTTTGCGGCGGCAATACCGCATCTTGCAATACCGGCAGAAGAAAAAATGTTGGAAATGTCTTTCCATATTTTAAGTCCTTCACTATAAATAGCACTGTTAGCCGTGTACCAAATACCTCTTATAGCACCGATGGCGTAAAAGGAGGTTAACAAGAAGAAAGTGCCGTATAAAATTGTGCTAATGCGGGGTTTGCGGGTATAGAAAACAAGCTTGACAGCAAGATAAACCAAGAATACCGTTACCAAAAGTTCAAAACTGGAGATAAAATTTAAGGTGTAAACCGAATAGGTGTCCAAGGTTTGAAGTGCGGCCGAGGTTATGTAACTTGATGCGAATAAAAGGGGTATAAAGCAACACAAGAACAGCTTTTGGTGCTTGCAAACTTTAAACAAAGCAAAGCCCACGCCCGAAGGTAGCGCAACCGTAAGACATACGGGCAGTATTCTTAAGGGTACAGCAAATAGAGAATTATACAAATACTTCGAGAATGGCATGAAAGAGCTTGAAGTCATTTTGGATAAATCCGAAAAATTTCTAAAGGTGGGTTGCTTTGGCAGAAAGCTTGGGAAAGTAAAGATTTCTTCAATCGGCATAAAGGCTTTTGAAAAATACAATATTATAAAAATTAAAGCCACAACGAACAACAATGAGGAAAGCGCAAAGGTTATAAAGCCTACCTTTTTAAAGGCGGGGGCTTTGGGATTTACCCTTTTGCAAAGCGCCCACAAGCCGAAAACAATAGCCGAAACGGTCAAGCACCAGCCTATAAGCATTAAAAGACCTAAGCCTAAAATTGCATAGGCAAAGCCTATGTTATAACGTACGTTTAAATAGTCGTAAAAGATGGTGTAAATCCAATCGGCAGAATAATTTGTCGAAGGGAGACCGACAATACCCATTACAATATTGCCGCCATTAAACATTAAAACGGGAATGGCGCAAAGAGCGATTGCCGCACCTGAAAAACTGTGCTTTTTTCTTGCGGCTAGGTAGGTAATGGCAAATACGGGCGCCAAGCAGTAAAGCCACATTGCAAACACCGATATCAAAGGAGCGTATGTTTGCGCAAAGGCTATAGGCTCGGTTATAATTCTTGCGTTTAAAAGCAGCGAATTAATCAAGCCGTAGGCATCGCCGCTAAAGACTAAGCCAAAGCAATTTGTAAACATAGAGCAAAGGCTTATAATAAAATAAGCGGCCATAATGCCCAAACCAAAGGGCAGTTTAAGCCTTGCGGTAAAGACAGCGGGTAAAACGGCGGTTAATAAAAGCAAAACTGTAACGCTAATAACCATAAGGGTGGTATTGCTAAGGGAACGTCTGACTATTTCGTCGCTTAAGGCGCTTGAGTAATTTGCAAAACTTATAAAAGAAGGTTTTGTAAGCATGTCGTAGGATGTAAGGCTATAAAAAAGCATTTTTGCCAGGTTGAATAAGCCCCATAAAGCCCACGCAAAAACGGAGAATTGCAAAAATATTCCAAAAGGCGAGCGTATTTTCTCTCTTTTTAAAAGTTGGCTCATGTAAAAACCTCCAAACTTTCATTTTAGTTTGCCATTTTTGGCGCAAATGTGTTTTATTCATTTTATCACGAAATAACGTTTTTGTAAATCCTTATAATTGTTCAATTCTCAAAATAAAAACAACCCAAGATACCGTATGATATCTTGGGCTTAAATAGTTTTAGTCTAACGGTTTCATGGTGGGGAAGCAGATTACTTCGCGGATTGTGTCGGAATTGGTGAGGAGCATTACTGCTCTATCAATACCGATACCCATACCGCCTGTTGGGGGCATACCGTATTCCATAGCGGTGAGGAAATCTTCGTCGAGCATTTCTGCTTCGTCGTCGCCGCGTTCACGAAGTTCTAATTGCTTCATAAAGCGTTCGCGTTGAACGATGGGGTCGTTAAGCTCGGAGTATGCGTTAGCAAGCTCGCTGTGGCAGATGAAAAGCTCAAAGCGTTCGGTAACGCGGGGGTCTTCGGGAGAAGCCTTGGTTAAGGGAGAAACTTCAACAGGATACATTGTGATAAATGTGGGTTGAATAAGCTTTTCTTCTACTCTTTGGTCGAAGCAAGCGTAAAGTGCGTTACCCCAGGTTCTGTCAGCAGTTTCAGCAAGTTCTACGCCGATTGCTTCAGCGGCCTTAACTGCTTCTTCATTATCGGTAATAGCGCCAAAGTCAATGCCAACGTATTCCTTTACGGCGTCAACCATAGTAAGTCTGCGCCAGCCGGGTGTAAGGTCGATTTTCTCGCCCATCCATTCAACCTCGTAAGTGCCGTGAATTTCCTTAGCGGCGCCCGAGATAATACCCTCGGCAATGTCCATCATATCGTGGAAATCGGCATAAGCCTGGTATAATTCAACCGTTGTAAATTCAGGGTTGTGCTTGGGGTCCATACCTTCGTTACGGAAAATTCTACCAATTTCGTATACGCGGTCCATACCGCCAACGATAAGGCGCTTTAGGGGAAGCTCGGTAGCGATACGCATATACATAGGTATATTAAGTGTGTTGTGGTGGGTAATAAAGGGACGTGCAGCCGCACCGCCAACAATGGTATTAAGTACGGGGGTTTCAACCTCAACGTAGTTCATATCGTCGAGATATTTTCTCATAAATTTAATGAACTGAGCGCGGATAATAAAGTTGCGCTTAACGTTTTCGTTCATAATAAGGTCAACATAGCGTTGACGGAAGCGAAGGTCGTTATTGGTAAGACCGTGGAACTTTTCAGGTAAGGGGAGGAGTGATTTTGAAAGAAGGGTAATAGCGGTTGCATGAACCGAAATTTCGCCTGTTTGGGTCTTGAAAACGGTACCCTCAACACCTACGATATCACCGATATCCCATTTTTTAAAGCCTGCGTAAACCTCTTCACCAACGTCGTCGCGGCGAACGTAAAGCTGAATTTTGCCTGTGTTGTCGGAAAGGCCAACAAAGCTTGCTTTACCCATAATACGACGAGCAAGAATTCTACCTGCAATCTTTACAGTTTTGCCTTCTAATTCGTCGAAGTTGTCCTTAATATTTTTAGAATCGTTATCAAAATCAAACTTTGTAATAACGAAGGGGTCCTTGCCGGCTTCCTTTAAAGCGGCAAGCTTTTCGCGGCGAACCTTTACGATTTCGTTAAAATCTTGTTCTACAGGTTGGTTGTTCTTCTTATTATTTTGTTCCATAATGTCACATCCCTGTTTTAAAGCGCTAATTTTTAGTAATCTTCAAAATTTTGTACTTAAGCTCACCTGCGGGGGCATCGACAACAACCTCGTCGCCAACTTTTTTGCCCAAAAGGGCTTTGCCTAAGGGAGATTCGTCTGAAATTTTACCTTCCATGGGGTTAGCTTCAGTAGAGCCTACAACGCGGTATTCGCATTCCTCGTCAAATTCAATATCGAGTGCTTTTACCTTAACGCCAATAACAACGGTATTTGCCTTGCCTTTAACGTCTTCGATAATTTCTACGTTTTTGAGCATTGCTTCAATTTCGGCAATGCGAGCTTCAATTTTAGCTTGCTCGTTTTTGGCTTCGTCGTATTCGCTATTTTCCGAAAGGTCACCATAGCCACGTGCAACCTTGATTTTTTCGGCAATATCGGTTCTGCCGACAGTTTTAAGATTTTCTAACTCTTCCTTGAGTTTGAGTAAACCGTCTTCGGTAACCTTGATAGTTTTGGCCATTTAAATAAACCACCTTTGTTTATATTTTAATAGTGAATTGCCCACAATGAATTATATTATATAATTATTCCACACTAAAGTCAAGAATTATTATTTTTTTGCAAGCTCACCTATATAAATTAAACATATGCGGTTATATTTATTCGTTATTCACAAAACCTGTGTTTGCCAATTGTTGTTATAATTTTTCGGCTAAAAATCCATTTGTTGGTTGAGGTTTTGGGGTTGTAGTAGTAAATCGCCCCGCTCGACGGATCAAGCCCGTTTAGTGCATCGCGTGCGGCGGAGTAGCAGCTGTCGGCAATAGGCTCGTAAAATTGGCCGTCATCCAAACAGGAAAAAGCGCCCTTTTGATAAACCACACCCGAAAGTGTATCAGGAAAGGAGGGGTGCTCAATGCGGTTTAACACAACCGCCCCCACGGCCACCTGGCCTAAGTATGGCTCCCCACGGGATTCGGCCGAGATTATTCTTGCCAACAATTCAAAATCGTTTGAGGAAATACCCGAATAATAGTCTTGGTCGCCGTCCTTGATTTTAAGAGCCTTCAAAGTGTTTTTACCTGCAATGCCGTCCACCGTAAGACCGTAATCCTTTTGAAAGCGTTCGACCGCTTTTTTGGTCAGAGTACCGTATATGCCGTCAATTTGGCTGTTGAAGTAACCTAAATCACGCAAAGCGGTTTGGATTTTTTTAACCTCCTCACCGCGAGAGCCCATTTTTGAAAGGGCAAGCACACTGCTTGAAAAAAGGCAAAAAGCCAGACTCGTGCACAAAAAAAGCCTAATAATTTTTTTCATAAATATACCACCTTTGCATTTATTTTTGCCTTTCAAATGTTTTTTATTACAAACTTGCTTAAAACCGCAAAATGTTCTAAGGTTTTACACCGCGGTTTGACAAAAAATTTTGAAAGCGGGTGCTATACTTTGTTTGTAAAAAGGTTTTGAGGGTGAAAAAATGAAAGAAATTGTTAAAATATCGCAAAGGGGCGAAAGGCTTAAAACAAAAGATTTTGTAATGGGGCTGGGGCTGCATTTTTTAATTTTTGTGTTTGCCTTTGCGGCAAGCAAAGGGGTCGTGTGGGACAAGCTGTTGCCTTTTGGCATTTCATTTGTGGCGGGGTGCCCCTTAAGCTTTACGCCGGCTTGTGCCTTGGGCGTGCTTGTGGGGTATTTTATTCCCGTGGGTGAAAGGGTTGCCTTTGGGCATTTGGCTATTGTTTTTGCGGTAATGGCAATAAAGCTTTTGCTAAGCGGTTATAAAAAGCTTGTTAAAAGTGAAATTTTTCTTATGTTTATAGCTTTTATTACAACTCTTTTCACATTGTCGGCAACCTTGAAAATTATGGGCGGCAGTATGGTTTGGGTTTTAAGCGAGGCGGTTTTGGCGGCGGTTGGTACCTATTTTACAAGCAAGGGCTTTAAAGCGGGGGCAAAGTGCGGTGCGGGACTCTCGCCCGATGAGCTTTCGAATTTACTTATAATAATAAACATTTTGCTTTTGGGTGTAATGCGCGCAACCGTTTTTTCGGTTTCGCTTGGGCGAATTTTAAGTGTAATACTTATTTTAACCGCTTCAAAATATGGCGGAATAATAGCAGGGGCGGTAAGCGGAATTTCGGTTGCGTTTACCTTGAGTCTTAGCGGCACGGCGGGGAACATTAGCATTGCCTTTGCCGTGGCGGGTTTGTTTTGTGCGGTTTTTGCCTCGCTTGGAAAATATGCCCAGGTTTTTGTTCTCGTTATTTTAAGCTTTATAGGTGCGGTTTCCACCAAGGATATGGCCGCTATACCAATTTTTATAACCGAAACGGTTTTAGGGGCAATTGTCTTTTTAATACTGCCGCGAAGTGTAGGCATAACCCTTGGCAAGCTGTTTTCGGCTCAAACAAAAGCGGCGTCGCCAACCGGTTTTAAAAATGCGATTAATATGCGGCTTTTGTTGGCGTCTAATGCGCTGCGGGACGTAAGCGAAACGGTTGAGCAGGTCTCACGCGAGCTTTCTAAAATAAACGCGCCAAATTTTAGCGGTATAATTGGCTTAATCGAGCAGGATGCCTGCACGGGCTGCAAGCTTAGAATTCATTGTTGGGAGAAAAAGCGGCAGGAAACGGTGGAGGCAATACTGCAAATGACAAAGGCGGTAAAAACGGGGGAAAGCAACCCCGCCCTTGCTTCCCCTTGCGAATTTGAGGGTCGTTGCCTTAAAATTGGCGCTGTGAGTCAAGCGGTTTGCAAGCGCTATGGCGAATATGCCGCAAAAACGGCGGCCGAAAACCGCATTGACGAGGTGCGAACGGTGGTTTCGGACCAGTTTGACGGAATTTCTACCATGCTTATGGAATTGGCAAACGATTTCGAAGCGGAAGAAAGATTTGACAATGCCGCCGCCCAAAACGCCGCCGCAGTTTTAAAGAACATTGACCTTCACACCGAAGAATGCAGTGGCAGAATTGATAAATACGGCAGATTAACGGTTGAATTGAAACTCAAAAAAACACCCGAGCTTGTTATAAACAAGGCACGGGTGATGCAGCTTTGCTCCTTGGCGTGTGAAAGAGATTTTGAAATACCAACCGTTAGTCAGGTTGGCGGCGATTTTTATATAACCCTTAACGAAAAAGCTAAAATTGCGGTAGATTTTGGCACGGCGCAGTCAAGCGCAAGGGAAAACACCATGTGTGGCGATGCTTACAAAGCCTTTACCGATTCGAAAGGGCATTTTGTTATGATTTTAAGCGACGGAATGGGTACAGGCGGCAGAGCGGCGGTTGACGGGGCAATGGCGTCCGGTCTTATGACAAAGCTTTTAAAGGCGGGCTTTGGGTACGACTGCGCCTTGAAAATTTTAAATTCTTCAATGCTTTTCAAATCTACCGATGAATCCTTAGCGACGGTGGATATTGCAAGCATTGATTTGTATACAGGCGCTACCGAGCTTTACAAAGCGGGAGCGGCGCCCACCATTGTGCTAAGAAGCGGAAAAACCGGCAAGGCCGAAAGCAGCTCGCTGCCGGTTGGCATTTTGCGAAACGTTGGGTTTGATAGGGCGCTGATTCGTTGCAGAGTGGGGGATATGGTGGTGCTCTTGTCGGACGGCGCCACAAGCGACGGCACCGACTGGATAAGAATGGAGATTGAAGCCTGGCAGGATGGCTCTGCGCAGGATTTGGCCGAGCATTTGTGCCTTTGCGCCAAGCGCCGCCAAAACCAAAAACGGCAGGACGATATAACCGTAATGTGCGCCATTTTGAATAATGCGTAATTCGTAATTCGTAATGCGGAATTGTATATAAATCTGTAAAAATATATCGTATGGGCGAACATTGTTCGCCCGTTAATTTTGCGGAATCTAACGGGCGATTACTAATCGCCCCTACGAACAATCTATAAAGACATATTTTTCATTTTACCGGAAGTAAAAAGTAAAAGGTATTGGTTTTCGATTTTCTTTGTTGGGATATTCCTTTTTGGTATATAAACCGCTTTTAATCTTGAAGTAATCACAAATTTTATCCTCTGTACTACAAATTTTATTGTGTTTTTGGCATTTGCCTTTTAACTGTTCAAAAAAATCAATATTGCTTTTGATTTCAAATTGTTCGAAAAAATCACAATATATACAGGTTACAGCATTTGAATTGTTTTTCATAAAATCACTCCTACCCAACATTTTAACCTGTTTCAGATTAAAATTCAATAATCTAAATCAGATTAAATTACAATTTGTTTAATACTTTATAGGAGGGTATATATGTATAAACGAATTCGTGATTTAAGAGAAGATGCCGATATAAATCAAACTGAGGTTGCAAAAATGCTTGGTATGTCGCAAACGGGATATTCAAAATATGAAACGGGCGAAAATGATATTCCTACCCTGGTGTTAATAAAGCTTGCAAAATTTTATAACACAAGTGTGGATTATTTGTTGGGTGAAACCGATTGCCGTGAAAGGTACCCTATATCAAAGTAGGTGTAATTTTTTATATCCGTCGGCTGTGCCGACAACGCTTTTTTATTTAAGAAAGAAAAAGCCTCTCCCTTAAGGAGAGGTGTCTGAGCAATGCGAAGACGGAGAGGGTTTAAAATAAGAGCAAAACCACCCTCTTACAAAAAATAAAAAAATTTTAAATTTTTTGCAATAAAATGGCTGTGTTGTGCATTATTATGATGAAGGGCTTCCGCTTGGGGGAGGCTACCTACAAAAAATCTATAGAAAAGAGGTAAAATTATGAAAAGGGTATTATCAGCAGTTTTGGCATTGGTTATGGTGTTTGTTCTTGTTGGAGTGGTAGGAGCCTCAGCCGACACGCAAAGCGGCACTACAGGCGACTGCACCTGGATTCTTGACGGTACAACCTTGACCATTAGCGGTGAGGGGGCTATGGAGGATTACAATATAGAGATTTTTGGAACAGGAGCCAAGAGTGATTCACCATGGTATAACAGCGATATACAAAAGGTTATAATATCAGAAGGTGTTACCGCTATAGGCGACGGAGCATTTGCTAAATGCAATCAGCTTGCCACGGCCGAAATTGCGAGTACGGTTATTTCTATAGGTAAGGGTACATTTGCAAATACCAATTTAAAAAATATAAATATACCTAAAAGCATAAAAGAAATAGATTATGCGGCATTTTTATTGACGAATAGTGCACAAGAATGGATAGAACTTTTAGAGAATGTATTTTATGTTGGGGATGAAACGGATAAAAGCAAACTTTTTATAAATAATGCAGATGGGTTCAATGATTCAATAGTTCACGCGACTTGGAAATATGTAGCTTTTGAAACTTTAATAAAAACCGATGGCGAAAATTGGAATTACTATGTAAACGGAATCAAACGAGACCATACAACACTTGTAAAATATAAAAATAAGTGGTTTTATGTGGAAAACGGAGTTTGGAAAAAGACGGCTAACACCCTTGTAAAACATAGCGGCAAATGGTTTTACGTAACCAACGGCGTTTGGGATAAAACCGTTACCGACAAAGTAGTAACATATAAAAATAAATCTTTCTACATTAAAAACGGCAAGTGGGATAGTAGTGTAAACACACTTACTAAGAAAAACGGCGAATGGCTTGGTATTGTAAACGGAAAGTGGGATACTTCTGCTAAAACACTTATAAAATACAAGGGCAACTGGTTCTACGTTAAAAACGGTGAATGGTGTAAGAAGACCGCCATTGTGAAGTATAAAGGCAAGCGTTTTTACGTTAAAAACGGAAAGGTTGATTTCGATTATTCGGGCAAGAAAAAAATCGACGGCAAAACCTACAAAATTAAAAACGGCAAAGTGGCATAAATAAAAAAGGCTCCGTACGGAGCCTTTTTGTTATTTTGTAAGCTTTAAAACCGAATATCCGTAAGGGGATAGGTTT
>JAFVTJ010000156.1 GCA_017503305.1 Clostridia bacterium | reverse complement strand
ATTGTGGTTATAAGTATTATTGCGCTTATGATGATTTTTTCGGTTGTGCTTAATAACCACATTACCAAAACATCGCACGAAACACTTAATAACGTGTGTGACCAAATATGTGAAAGGTATGAAAATTTTTCAGATACTCAAAGCTTTTTAATGGTGGCCGAAACCTTGGCGCAGGTTTCGGGTGCGGACGTTTTTTTGGCGGATGCTTATGGTACGGTGCACGTGTGTGCTTGTGGCGAATGGACCAAGGAGGAAGGGTGTATGCACACCTCCTATATTTTGCCAAAGCGTATTTTAGACCGCGCCAAAGAGCAAGATATTAACGAGGTTAGTGCCCTTGGTATTTACAAGTTTCCGCATTACGTTTCGGTAAAGGCGGTCGGGCAGGCACGTGATTATTACATTTTTGCCACAATACCCGTAAAGGAAGCGCAATTTTTAATTACTAGGGTTTCAAGGCTTTATTATATGTGGGCTATAATACCTGTTTTGTTTATGGTAGTGGCAATATATATTATGACCTACCGCCTTACAAAACCGCTTAGAAGTATGTCCGAAGCGGCAAAGGCCTTGGCTAAGGGTGATTTTTCAAAGCGAGTACCCGTTACAAGTGATGATGAAATAGGTGAGCTTGCAATATCATTTAACGGTATGACCGATTCACTTTCGCGGCTTGAAAGCACAAGGCGAAGCTTTGTGGCAAACGTATCGCACGAGCTTAAAACCCCAATGACTACTATAAGTGGCTTTATAGACGGCATTTTGGACGGCACAATTAAAGCAAACGAACGCGAATATTATTTAAATATTGTATCAAGCGAGGTTAAAAGACTTTCGCGTCTTGTTAATAATATGCTTAATATTGCAAGGCTTGAATCGGAAGAATTTGCCTTAAAGCGTGAAAGGTTTGACTTTTTCGGCCTTTTGTGTACAATAATGATTGGGCAAGAAAAACGCATTGAAAAGCGTAGCATTAACGTTAAAGGGCTTGAAGACCTTCAAAGTGTTACTGTTTGTTGCGATAAGGATTTAATTCACCAGGTGGTTTATAACCTCGTTGACAATGCAATAAAGTTTACAAACCAAGGTGGCGAAATTGTTTTTTCATTATCGCAGGATAGTGAAAATATGGTTTTTACAATATCTAACACAGGCAAGGGCATACCCGAAAACGAATTGCCATTTGTTTTTGAAAGGTTTTATAAGATAGACAAGTCCCGCTCGGACGTTAAAGAAAGCACAGGTCTTGGTCTTTATATAGCTAAGATGATTGTTTCTGCTCACAAGGGTAAAATTTCGGTTACGAGCAAGGAAAACGAATTTACCACATTTAAAATTATACTACCGAAGGAGATTTAATATGGAAGAATTTACCCCCTTTGATAATAATGAAAATTTAGAAGAGGCTACCCCTGCTGTCGCAGAAGCAGTAGAGGAAGTAACCGAGCCCGAGGTTGAAAGCCATGAGCCTATGGACACACCGCAACCGGTTTACGTGCCGCCTTTTAACCCTATAAGCTTTACTCCGGTAGAGCCTGCGCGTGATACCAAGCCAATGAGCCGCGGTCTTAAGGCTTTTGCCCTTATTATAGCGGCGGTAATAGCGCTTACAACTGCTTGCACAGCGGGATATTTTGTTGGCAAAAGCAGTGGTGGCAACAACACCGGCACAAACGTTCAGGTAGGACTTAACGCTAAACCTCAGGACACCGATGAAATGACCGCTGCCCAAATTTATGAAAAGGTAAACCCCAGTATTGTTGGTATTTGCATTTACAACTCGCAGGGAGCGGCTTCAAGCGCTACAGGTGTAATTTATTCTGAAGATGGCTATGTTGTTACCAACGACCATATTTATTCCAAAATTGGTGGCGCTAAGTTTAAAATTTACACCCATGATAATAAGGAATACGATGCCGAATACGTAGCAGGTGATAACGTTTCGGATTTGGCGGTTTTAAAGATTAAAAACGGCAAATTTAAAGTGGCCGAGTTTGGCAACTCTGATCAGCTGATTTTCGGTGAAGGCGTTGTAGCCATTGGTAGACCCGGCGGTGCCCAGAATGCTTCAAGTATTACAAAAGGCATTATTTCGGCAACTTCAAGACGCGTGCAGTCTACCACAAACTATTCTTCACGCTTAATTGAAACCGATAGCCCCATAAATCCCGGCTCTTCGGGTGGTGCGCTTGTTAATATGTACGGCCAGGTTATTGGTATTACATCTTCAAAATTGGCAAGCGAGGATATTGACGCTGTGGGCTATGCTATTCCCACCACTACAATGAAGCGCATTGTGGAAGAGCTTATTAAAAACGGCAGGGTTTTAAGCAGAGCAAAATTAGGCATAACCTATTTGGCAATAGATTCGATAAGTGCACAGGTTGGCGATTATAAATACGTAGGTCTTTATATTGATTCTGTTGCAGAGGATAGCGACCTTTACGGCAAGCTTCAAAAGGGCGATATTATAACCCACATTAACGGCGTAGAAGTTAAGAACGACGACATTGTGCTTGATATTATTGACAGCGCAAGAGCAGGGGATAAAATGAGTGTTACTTTTGTTAACGCAAAGGGCAAAACCGCAACGGTTGAGGCTGTTTTAAAGGCTAATATCGGCGAGTCAAGCTATGATGCAAACGAAGCCACACCCCTTCCGAATAATGATTCTTCAAATCAACAAGGCGGCGGCGTCTTCGACTTCCCGTTTGGCGAATAAATCAAAATGGTTGACGATAAAACGTCAACCATTTTTTTATTTATTTTTTAAATTAGGGGAGGGTAAACGACAAAATTCGCACATACTTTAAGGTATAATAATTGTGGTGATTGCCTTGATTGTTTACGCTGACGTGCTTATTTTTTTAAATATTATTGTAGACTATTTTTTATTGCTGGCAACGGCTAAAATTTTATCGCTTAGGGTTAAATCCTTAAGGGTGGTTTTGGCGGCGGTTTTGGGTGGTGTGTCATCGCTTTACATATTTTTGCCAAGGCAAAGCGTGTTGCTTGAACTGTTATATAGGCTTGCGGTAGCCTTTTTGTTAAGCGCGGTTTGTTTTGCGGGCCGAAATTTTAAAGGCTATTTAAAAACTTTTTTGGTTTTCTTTTTGGTAAGCGGCGGCTATGCGGGGCTAATGTTTGCTTTTTGGCTTGTTTTTAGACCGCACGGTATGGTTATAAATAATTCGGTAGTGTATTTTAATATATCTCCAATGATTTTAATAATTTGCACGGTTGTGGGGTATATTTTGCTTTCGGTGCTGTGGCGGATATTTTCCCGCAGTGCCAAACTTGCCCTGCGTTGTGAAATTACCGTTTTTGCAAACGGCAAAAGCGTAAGGCTTACCGCCATTGCCGATACGGGCAATTCGCTTGAAGATAGCTTCGGCAAAAGCGAGGTTATTATTGCCGATTTGTTAAGCGTGAAGGTTTTATTCGGCAATCTTGAGGTTGAAAATAACGTGGGGCTAAAGCGGCGTTACCAAATTTTGCCCTGCAGTACCGTTTTAGGCGATTCCTTTTTAGAAAGCTTCAGGTGTGATAGCGCCATAGTCGAGTGTGAGGGTAAAAAAATCACCTTGGCAAAGCCTTTGCTTGCAATTTCTAAAACCGGTTTTAATGATGATTATAATGCAATTATAAATCCAAAAATTTTAAGGTGAATAGTATGAAAATAAAAACACTTATACATAAATTTTTAATAAAAATAGGCTTTGTTAAGCCAACCTTTTATATTAACGGGCCCGAGGTGCTGCCTTCGCCGCTTGATACCGCTTTAGAGGCCGACCTTGCCCTTAAAAACGATAAAGCCTCGCGCGATACCTTAATTATTCACAATTTGCGGTTGGTGGTTTATATTGCCCGCAAGTTTGAAGCCCCGGGTACAAATATTGAAGACCTTATTTCAATAGGCACAATAGGGCTTATAAAAGCGGTTAATTCCTTCTGCCCTGAACGAAATATTAAACTCGCTACTTATGCTTCCCGTTGCATTGAAAACGAAATTTTAATGTTTTTGCGAAAAAACGCGACAAGGCGGCACGAAATTTCCATTGATGAGCCGCTTAATATTGATTGGGACGGAAACGAGCTTTTGCTTTCGGACGTGTTGGGTAGCGACGGGGACGAAATAGGCAGTCAGGTAGAGCGCGAGGATGAAAAGCACCTGCTTAACGGCTTTGTGGGTGGCTTGCCGCCGCGCGAAAGGCAAATAATGGAAATGCGCTTTGGAATGAACGGCTATGAGGAATATACCCAAAAACAAGTGGCCGATATTTTAGGTATTTCACAGTCCTACATATCGCGCCTTGAAAAAAGAATAATAAACAAACTTAAAAAACAAATTGAAAAGGCGGTGTAAATAGGTTATAATAAGAAAAAACGGGGAAGATAAAGAATGAAGGAATTTGCAGTTTATTTGGCGGTTATAAGCGTGGCCGCAGTTTTAATTTGCTGTTACGATAAGCTTGCGGCAAGGCATAAATGGTGGCGCGTGCCCGAAAAGGTTTTGTTTTTATTGTCGGCTTTGGGCGGTTCGGTTTTTATGTATATCGCCATGCGAGTAATACGCCATAAAACGTTGCACAAAAGGTTTATGATAGGTATTCCGCTAATAATCTTATTGCAAATTGCCATCATCTTATTATTTTACTTTAAAATTTTGTAGGAAATTGAAAAATTTAAAATTTGTTATTGACAAGCGTAAATACACTTGATATAATATTAAGGCTGTCAAAAATGATTCATTAGCTCAGACGGTAGAGCACTTGACTTTTAATCAAGGTGTCCGGGGTTCGAATCCCCGATGGATCACCAAAACCCCTGAAACATTGAGTTTCAGGGGTTTTTCTTATATCTACACAAAAAAATCTGTACTCTTGATTTTTGATATAAAAAATAAAAATCAAGGAGACAAGAAAAATGGCTAAAATCACACTTCATCAGGGCGCAAGTATTGAGGAAACATTTAAGGACTTTATTATTTCCCGCAAAACAAAAGGACTTGCCGACAAAACAATTCAAAGTTATAACTATCACTTTCACGCGATTGCGCGACACTTGGATATTTACAAGGATATAACCGACCTAACCAAAAGCGATTTAGATAGT
>JAFVTJ010000155.1 GCA_017503305.1 Clostridia bacterium | reverse complement strand
TATTACAGGTTTGTTCTAAACATTAAAATTAAAACGCTCAGTGAAAACTGAGCGTTTTTTATATATACTTTTTTAATTTACTGATAGGAAGACCGACTATATTAAAGTAGTCGCCTTTAATCCATTCTACAAATGCGCCGGCTTTACCTTGCACGGCGTAGCTACCCGCCTTGTCGTAAGGCTCATCGGTGTCTAAATACGCTTCAATTTCGGATTTAGTAAGCTTTTGAAATTTTA
Organism: Clostridia bacterium; assembly: GCA_017503305.1. Next base: position 2,431 of record JAFVTJ010000155.1, on the reverse strand, counting down.
CCCTGCTTACCACCGAAAAGCTTTTAGAAACGCCATTTTTAACGACTGTACAGCCTGTTACAACCTTATGAACCTTGCCCGAAAGGTTTAAAAGCATTTTTTCGGCATCGGCTCGGTCTTTGGGCTTGCCTAATATCTCTTTACCCAGAATTACCGAAGTATCAGCGCCGATTACGGTATCATTCGGGTGCTGCTTTGCAATATCAAGCGCCTTTATTTTGGATAAATATTCGGGTTGTTTAAGTACAGGCATACCTTTTGGTACAATTTCTTCCACCGAAGAAGGTATTACCATATATTCAGTTGTAATGTAGCTTAAAAGCTCTTTTCTTCTAGGCGAAGCCGATGCTAAAATAATACCCATATTATCTACCCATTAAACCATCATTAAATATTGAACTAATACTGCGGCAATCAAAATGCTCGCCCTCGGCTAAATTTAATTCAATACCGTTTATAACAACGGTTGAATTACTTTTCCATCTAATTTTTACATCTTCAGTATCGGTTTGCCAAAAGATATTGCGCGTTGTGTTGTCCTTCGTTTCGGTTACTCTTACCGAATTGCCGACCGGTAGTTCAACAAAGTAAACCTCAAGCTCAACACTTCTGTTTGGAGATAAATCGCTATACTTATATTCGCCATCGGGTATACTGTCAATATTAACAAAATAATTATCTACCAAAAGATAAGCCGAATTAACCAAAATCACCACTAAGGCCGCAAAATAATAAAGATAAAATGTAATCCCCTTTTTCATATTAAACACCTGCTACAAAAGTTGGTACGCCACCTTGACTATTTTTTAAAATGTTCTCATTAAAAGCACTAACCGTATAGGAAGAATATACGAGATACGAAGTTAAAATGTAAGGTATTGTTAGTATTAAAGGAATAACCAGGATTGATAAAAGTATCCAACCACTTAAACTAAAAAAGAAGAATAGAAAATCGTGGAATGAAGTTTTAGAAATTGCAACAGAAGCACGAATAATTTGTGAAACCTTCATATCTTCGTTAGCAACAAAGATCATAGGTGCTAAAAAATATCTAAAGCTTGAAAACAAGGTAACGACAATTACCAATCCGCTTAAAAAGTTAGTTATATTTGAAAAATCAACCGTCCAGATTGGGATTGAAATGTCTAAAAACGAATAAAGCCACGTGCCCGAAATTAATCTTGCCACAAAAACAGGGATAGAAAAAATTAAATAAATTAACAAAATTCTAAAAAGCAAACTAAAAACAAGGCTTAAAGCTTTAAAATACAAAGACTTACCAGAAAAGAAATAAAAAATACCTTTTGGATTATCGCGCACACCACAGCTTTGGCGCCAAAAATGCCTTAAAAGACCAACACACAATGGTGCAAGCAAAAGTAACAGTAAAAGCACTAACACTACCAAAGAAGCAGCATCGCCAAAAGCCCAACCGAACAAGCCTGCAACATTAACAAAAATAAAAAATGTGGAAATTGTTATCACGCTTACAATGGCGCTTGTTATATAGTTTTCCTTTAAAATGTTTTTTGCAATCGATTTAATTGTTGCGTTTGAAATCGACATTTTAAAACTCCTAAAAATTTGTTAATTATATTATAACGCTAAAAAAACAGTAAAAATTAAATAATTGTTAATTTTGCAAAGCCTGCCATAAGTTTTTTGGTGCCAACGCTATCAAAAGCAATTTCTAAAAGACAGTCATTACCCATTGGCTTTGCGGAAATAATCATACCTTGTCCAAAGGTTTTATGAGAAACCATTTGGCCAACGCTATAAACGGTGTTAACCTTTTCACTTTTTTGAATATTAAAGCTAGATTGTCCCGCACTACCCTTTTCAAAATTGCTTTGTGGGTTAACTGTATAAACCTTGGGTAGATAACCCGTTTTTTTGCATAACTCATCAGGAATTTCGGTTAAAAATCTTGAAGGTCGGTTACGCATTGTGCTACCAAAAAGCATACGGCACAAGGTATGTGTAATTACGAGCTTACGCTTTGCGCGAGTTATAGCAACGTAAGCCAAGCGGCGTTCTTCCTCAATTTCATCATTACCGCCATAAATTGACTGGTTAGGCGGGAAAATGCCTTCCTCTAAGCCGATTATAAATACGTTTGAAAACTCGAGCCCCTTAGCCGAGTGAACAGTCATCAAAACAACCTTATCGCTTTCGGTATCAAGTGAATCAATATCGCTAATAAGTGCAATTTGCTCTAAAAATTCAGCAAGGGTTGGTGTCTCGGTTTCCATCTCGTACTGCTTAATGTTAGAAGCTAATTCCTTAACGTTTTCAAGTCGGTCGCGGCCTTCCTCGCCATCGTTTTCAAGCATTAGCTTGTAGCCCGTTACCTCTAGCATTTTTTCAAATAAATCACTTATTGTGTTGGTTTCGGCAAACTCAATCAAGTCATTTATCATTCGGCAAAAAT
>JAFVTJ010000154.1 GCA_017503305.1 Clostridia bacterium | reverse complement strand
TTACACCGCAGTCACTTAGAATGAGCGGTCAGCAAAAGCTTAAGGACGGGGACGAGATTACACAGGTAATTGAATCCACCAACGCAGCAGAGCTATTGTTCTTCTCAAATAGGGGACAGGTTTACAAGGCAAAAGCGGCCGATTTTTCCGAAACAAAGGCTAGTGTTTTGGGCGATTATGTACCGAGTAAACTGGAATTTGACGAAAATGAAAATGCTATCTTTATGGTTGAAACGGCCGACTATTCGGGCAGTGTGGTATTTGTGTTTGACAATGGTAGAATTGCCCGTGTACCGCTTTCGTCCTATGCTACAAAAACCAACCGCAAAAAGCTTATAAAGGCTTATTGCGAAAAGTATAACCTGCATACCATTTTGTTTATTAAGGATGAAAGTGATATTTTGCTTAAGTCCAGTAATGGCAGAATGCTTATTGTAAACTCGGCTTCAATACCCGCTAAACCTACAAAGGATAACGGCGGTATTGCGGTTATGACCCAAAAGAAAGGTCAGCGTATAAGCGAGGTTACCCTTTACGAAAAGGGTACACTTGATAGCGAGCACCGCTATCGCACCAAAAATTTACCCGCTGCAGGCAGTAAAAAGCCCGTGGGCACAGCCGAGCAGTCTATGTTAGATTTGTAAATATATATATTGCATTAAATAAAAATATGTGATACAATAAAAAACCGCCCGATATTAAGCATCAGGCGGTGCCGGTACAAATGATTTTTGTCTTTGCAAACGCTTTTTACCGACAAGATTATATTTTACAAAATTTTAAAAAACATACAAATAATTTTTTGCAACAGGAGTGTAAAAAATGGCAAAAGAATTAGCCAAGCAATATAACCCTAAGGACGTTGAAGACCGCGTTTATAAAACATGGCTTGACGGCAAATATTTCCACGCAAAGCGTGAAGAAGGTAAGGATACTTATACTATAGTTATCCCCCCACCAAACATTACAGGTCAGCTTCACATGGGTCACGCCCTTGATAATACTTTACAGGATATTTTAATCCGTTTTAAGCGTATGCAAGGCTTTGATACACTTTGGCTTCCCGGTACTGACCATGCGTCAATTGCAACCGAAGCTAAGATTGTTGAAAAAATGCGCGAAGAAGGCATCACTAAGGAAGATATCGGCCGTGAAGGCTTCTTAGAACGCGCTTGGGATTGGAAAAAGCAATACGGCGGCAGAATTATTGAACAGCTTAAGAAAATGGGCTCTTCTTGTGACTGGGACCGCGAACGCTTTACACTTGACGAAGGCTGTAACAAGGCTGTAAACGAAGTGTTTGTAAGACTTTACGAAAAGGGTCTTATCTACCGTGGCGAGCGTATTATCAACTGGTGTCCTCATTGTAAAACATCAATTTCTGATGCCGAGGTTGAATACGAAGAGCAAGCAGGTCACTTCTGGCATTTGCGCTATCCGTTTAAGGATGGCAGCGGCTATGTAGAGCTTGCAACAACACGTCCCGAAACCTTGCTTGGCGATACTGCCGTTGCAGTAAACCCCAACGACGAAAGATATAAGGATATTATCGGTAAAACCGTAATTTTACCCCTTGTTCACCGTGAAATCCCCGTTGTTGCCGACGATTACGTTGAAATTGAGTTTGGTACAGGTGTTGTTAAAATTACACCAGCGCACGACCCTAACGACTTTGAAGTTGGTCTTCGTCATAACTTGCCTGTTATCAACGTTATGACCGATGATGCAAAAATCACCGAAGATTATCCCAAATATGCCGGTATGGACCGTTACGAAGCCAGAAAAGCCATCGTTGCCGATTTAGAGGCAGAGGGTGCATTGGTTCGCGTAGAAGATTACACCCACAACGTTGGTACTTGCTACCGTTGTAGCTCTACTGTTGAGCCTCGCATTTCTAAGCAGTGGTTTGTTAAGATGAAGCCTTTGGCTACTCCCGCTATTGATGCAGTTAAAAACGGCGAAACCAAGTTCGTTCCTCAGCGTTTTGAAAAGGTTTATTTCCACTGGCTTGAAAACATCCGCGACTGGTGTATTTCCCGTCAGCTTTGGTGGGGTCACCGTATCCCCGCTTGGTACTGCGCCGACTGTGGCGAAATTACCGTTTCTAAAACTGAAGCACACGAGTGTAAACACTGCGGCAGTAAAAATATAACCCAAGACCCCGATACACTTGATACTTGGTTTTCTTCAGCTTTGTGGCCTTTCTCAACTCTCGGTTGGCCCGAAGAAACCGAAGACTTTAAGCACTATTATCCCACAAATACCTTGGTTACAGGCTACGATATTATTCCTTTCTGGGTAATGAGAATGATGTTCTCCGGTATTGAGCAAACAGGACAAGTTCCTTTCAATACCGTGCTTATTCACGGCCTTGTTCGTGACTCACAGGGTAGAAAAATGTCTAAATCCTTAGGCAACGGCGTTGATCCGTTAGAAGTTATTGAAAATTACGGCGCCGATGCATTACGCTTCTCGCTTGCTACAGGTAACAGCCCAGGTAACGATATGCGCTATATCCCCGAGCGTGTAGAAGCTAGCCGTAACTTTGCTAACAAGATTTGGAATGCCGCAAGATTTATTTTAATGAATCTTGAAAACGAAGACGAAATTCCGCTTAACATTGCTGATTTAGCACTCGAAGATAAGTGGATTTTATCAAAGTATAACACCTTGGTTGCTGACGTTACCGATAATCTCGAAAAGTTTGAATTGGGTCTTGCCGTTCAAAAGCTTTACGACTTTATCTGGGATATTTTCTGCGACTGGTATATCGAAATTTGCAAATCTCGCCTTAACGGTGATGATATTAAGGCAAAGGACACCGCAAGAAGTGTTTTAATCTACGTATTTACAAACACCTTAAAGCTTTTGCATCCCTTTATGCCCTTTATCACCGAGGAGGTATGGCAAGCATTACCCCATTCGGGCGATAGCATTATGGTATCCGATTGGCCTACCTTCTCAAGCAAATTGGAATTTGCAAGCGAAGAAGCCGATTTTGAAAAGATTATGGCGGTTATCCGTGCTATTCGTAACCGTCGTGCCGAAATGAACGTTCCGCCCTCAAAGAAGGCTAAGGTTTGTATTGCAACCGAAAATAAGGCAACCTTCCAAAGCGGCGCGGCTTACATTTGCCGCTTGGCTTATGCTTCGGATGTTGAAACAGGCGACAACTTTGACAGCGAAGGCGCAGTTCGTGTTATTACCGACGACGCCACCATCTTTATGCCTATGAAGGAATTGGTTGACGTTAAGGCTGAAATTGAACGCCTTAATAAAGACCTTAAAAAAGCCGAAGAGGATAAGATTTTCTTTGAAAAGAAATTAAATAACCCCGGCTTTATGGCAAAAGCACCTGCTGACTTGGTAGCAAAACAAAAGGACGGCTTACAAAAAGCACTCGATAAGATTGCGCTCATTTTGGAAAGCATTAAAGACCTTGAAAATATGTAACCCTTAAACAGAAGGAGCGATATTGTTTATCGCTCCTTTTTTGAAAGTAAAACACATTATCAGTACCCTATGTTCCACAGGCACCGTTTCTTACGGTTTTGCTTTCATAAATATATTGTGCAAATTAAACTTTTTAATACTTGTAAAATTTTGGTGAAAAATGAATTATATTGATACGTTAAATTATATTCACTCGCTGGGCAATTTTTCAAAACCGCCAACACTCGATAGAATAAAAGCGGTTTTAGAAAAGCTTTCTAACCCACAAAACAATTTTAAAGCAATACACATAGCAGGTACAAACGGCAAAGGCTCGGTATCGGCTATGCTTCACGCTGTTTTGAAAGGGGCAGGCTATAAAACAGGGCTTTATATTTCGCCCTTTATTATTGATTTTTGCGAGCGAATACAAATAAACGGCGAATTTATCCCGAAGGATATGCTTTGTCAGCTTGCCGAAAAGGTAATTGAAACCGAAATAGAGCTTACCGAGTTCGAGTTTATTACCGCTATGGCTTTTTTATATTTTGAGAGCCAAAAATGTGATATCGCAGTTATCGAAACGGGGCTTGGCGGAAGACTTGATGCCACTAACAGTCTTACTAATTTGGTTGCCAACGTTATCACAAAAATAGGGCTCGACCACACTGCTATTTTGGGTGATACTGTGAGACAAATCACAAAAGAAAAGTGTGGAATTATAAAAGATTGCCCCTTGATTACCACGCCGTATCAACCATCAGACGCGCTTGAAATTTTACACGGCTATAATCCAATTATCCCCGATATTAGCGAATTAAGGGTTATAAAAAGCGATATTTTCGGCAACGAGTTTACTTACAAGGGCGAACATTATAAAACCACCCTTTCGGGCGAATATCAAATTGAAAACGCTTTAATGGTTATTGAAACCTTGTTGACTGTTGGTATTGATAAAGAAAAAATAAAAAAGGGGATTGAAAACACATTTTTCCCCGCACGAATGGAAATTATAAGCAAAAGTCCACTAGTTGTGCTTGACGGCGCACATAATATTGACGGTGCAACCGTGCTAGCACGTGAAATGGAAAAATTCGGCGGCAAAATAACCGCAATAGTCGGTATGATGGCGGACAAAGACTGTGACGAAGTTTTAGCCAAAACCTTGCCTTTCTGCAAAAAAGCGGTGGCGGTTGAGGTTAGCGGTATGTCTCGCTCCTTAAAGGCGGCAGAGCTTAAAGAAAAGGCGGAAAAATACTGTGTTACCGAAACTGCCGAAAATTATATGGAAGCGATTGAGAAAATTGCGGATAGTGATATAATTTTCGTTTTCGGCTCGCTTTATTTGGCGTCGGCTATTCGCGAAAAATTAAAAAATTTTTTTAAAACTTAAAATGCGACAAATTTTTTAAGGACAAACCCGTATAGTATATATGGGCTTGTCCTATTTTTATTTTGAGGTGAAAAAATGTCAGTAGAAATTAACGTAACGGGTGAAGTGGTAACAGCCTATCTTTCGGGAGAATTAGACCACCACACTGCAAAGGATATGCGTGAGAGTATCGATAATGCGATAGAGCTTAATATGCCGTCCTTATTAGTTTTGGATTTTTCGGGTATAACCTTTATGGATAGCTCGGGCATAGGGCTTGTTATGGGGCGCTATCGCAATTTACAAAAAACAGGGGCTTCGCTTCATATAAGCGGTGCTTCTCAAAGCATTTATAAGGTTATGAAGCTGGCGGGCATAGAAAAGCTGGCAAAATTGGAGGGCAAATAGATTATGAAAAACAACTTTAGTATGACCATCCCCGCAAGCTCAGTCAACGAGAGCTTTGCCCGTGCCGCTATTTCGGCCTTTGCGACACAGCTAGACCCCACAATTGAGGAATTAAGCGATATTAAAACCGCCGTTTCTGAAGCGGTAACAAACTGTATTGTCCACGCTTACGAAAAAGGTATGGGTAAAATTTACATATCGGCCGAAATTATAGAACCTAATGCCATAAAGATTAAAATCAGAGATAAGGGTAAAGGCATTGAAAATATAGAAAAGGCAATGGAACCGCTTTACACCACGGTCGGCGGCGAGCGTGCAGGGCTGGGTTTTGCGGTTATGCTGTCCTTTATGGACAGCGTTAAGGTGCGCTCGACTGTTGGCAAAGGAACAAGTCTTACAATGATTAAAAAAATCAGTCGTCGCTTTAACATAAATGGTTGAGGCCAAGAATACCCGTGAAGAATTTATAGAAAAAAACCTACCGCTTGTGCATTCAATTTGCAAACGCTTTACAGGGCGGGGAATTGAGTACGACGATTTGTACCAAGCGGGGTGTATAGGACTAATAAAAGCAACCGACAATTTTGAAAAAGATAAGGGCTTTGCCTTTTCTACCTATGCCGTTCCGGTGATTATGGGGGAGGTGCGCCGCCTTTTTCGCGATGGTGGTTCTATTAAGGTTTCGCGCAGCGTTAAGGAATTATATCTTAAAATAATGCGCGAAACCGAAATTTTAGAGCAGACCTTAAACCGCGAGCCCACAATCAGCGAATTGGCCGAAAAAATGGGCGTTTCGTGTGAAAGCATAACCGAAGCACTAAACGCTTCGCAAATGCCGGTTTCATTAACGGTGGAAAATGATGACGGTGTAAAAGAAACCGATTTACCAACAGTATCAACCGAAGAAGAAATTATCGGCAAGGTTTTAATAGACGGTGCTATAAAATATTTAGAAGCGGATGAAGTGAAGATAGTAAAATACCGCTATTATAACGGCTTTACTCAAAGCAAAACTGCAAAGCTTTTAAATATGTCGCAGGTGCAGGTGTCGCGAGCGGAAAAGAAAATTTTACTAAAGCTTCGTAAGGCTTTAACTTAAAAAGGCAAACACTTAAAAGTGTTTGCCTTAAAATTTAGTTATTTATATCTTTTTCTTTGTTTATTATTTTACCTGTATTAGCATCGATGTCATAATCGTAATCATCGTTACCCTTTTCGAAGGAAATTTCATATTTTAAAATATCGTTATCGCGGTCTAATTCAATTTCAAAATCACGAATTTCATTTTCGGTAACACCCGCATCCTTAAGGGCGATTTTCTTAGCCTCTTCTTTGGTGATTTTGGTTGTTTCATTGAGCCCTTGATTATTATTTCCGGATGAATTCGGTGTTTCGGAATCATTTGCCGAATTATTATTTTGTGATGGCATAAGCTCCGATTCTAAAGGGGTTTCGCTGTCGTTACTGCTTACGTAGTTATCGGAATTATTGTCCATATTACTGCCGCAAGCCGAAAGGCTTATGACAAGAATTAATGAAAGTGCTAATAAAGATAAATTTCTTAAAAATTTGTTTTTCATTTTACCTTCCTCCTTGCGTTAGTATGTGAAAACGGACGGGAATTATACCCGTCCGTTTAAATTTTTTTAAATTGCACTTTTGTCACACTAAAACTATTTTACATATTCCATTTTAACAACTCTATATTCCTCGCTCTTATTACCAAAAAAAGAGTGATGTAATTCAAAATCGTTTTCACCCCAAACAAAGTAAAAAGCATCATTTGAAAATGGGCAAAAACCATCATCGGTAGAATATCCACCTACTCTTTTCATAGTACAAAAAGAGTTTTTCTCATAAATATCGCCCCAACCGCCAAGAAGAAAGGAACGTTCATTTACTACAATGTGGTGTTTTTGGTCATCAGATGTATATTCAAAATATTTACTGCTTGGAGAAAAAGAATAATCTATTAGCATATATGAGAGAACTAAAAAGGAAATAACAATCGATAGCCAGGCAACTAAAGTTTTGTGACCAATATTTTTATAGAGCAAAACAGCGATAGCACTTATTGTAAAAGCAACACAAGGCATCGTGATAAAAGGCATGATTTCTTGCGTGCCAACTCCCAAAAAATATAGAAAAATATCAAACCTTGCTAAACTTCTAATTAAAATATAAATGCAAAACAGTACCCCTGAAATAATGAAAGTGATTTTCGAGAACTTTGGCAAAATAATTTTTTTCATTTTGTCACCTCAAAACAAAAAATATGCTACCAAAATGATAGCATATCTTTTTTATGTTTTCAATATTTAATCGTCTATATCTTTTCCGCTTTTAAGGATTTTTTATTGGTGGCTAGTATAAAAATTCCCAAATAATAGAGTGTGAGTCCGAAGATTTGCATGAAAGTGGGTATGCTTAGTCTTATAACGCTTATAATAACGCCTATAAAGTTTACAAAGGATATTACGGCATATGCAAGTGCTCCGTATTTTAGTAGATTGATATATTTAAAATTGCGCAATGTTCCTATAAACATCAAAACAATAGCGGTACATGTTAACAGTTTTATTGCAATAAATAAAAACATGTTAGTAATAATAATTCTTGAACTTAAAAGATCGAAAAGTGTTAAACCAAAATTTTCAATAAATATTATACCGAAGGCAATAGGCAACAACCACTTTTTTAAGCGATAGTCTTTATTTTTGGAAAATAAGAATAGAAGTGTTAAAGAAGTAGAGATTACCGGTAAAGCATGTTCAAAATTTTGGAAAAAGATTAATTCCACAAAATCAGAGTTTATAACTAATGTTAACATATAAAAGGAAGTAAAACAAATGGCAAGTATTCGTTTTTTCTCATTTTGTAACAGGGAATTTTCTATACAAAGGCGTTCTTCGGCCGCTTCATCATCCTGTTTTTTGTGCAAAATTCGCACAACTAATGATACCACACTCCAAATTTCTGCCCAAATAAAAAAGATAGCGGCAAAAATATAAGTATCCGAATCGAAATTAAAGGGTATTACATGAATTATTAGCAACACAAGAGAATTGTAAGTGGCAAATAAAAATTTAAATTTGTCATTTTGTATAACCTTGCTGTATTTAACGCAATAAAACGGCACAACAAACCATGCCCACAGTGCTACTGCGAATATTGCAATAGCGGCACCCGCATAACTTCCATCATCAAGAGTAAAGTTTAAAATAATACCCATGCCAATGAAAAGGATAAAAAAGCTTATTGAAAAAACAAACGGATAGATAAATTTTTTAATTTTGCTCATAGTGTCCCTCCAAAAAGAAAAGATATGCTACCTAAATGATAGCATATCTTTTTGGGATTTGCAATATTAGTCGTCTATATCCTTTTCGGCTTCGATGATTTTGCCGTTTTCGGCATTTATGGTGTAGTCGTATTCTACGTTGCCAACGTTGAAGGAGATTTCATATTTCCAAACGCCATCGTCTTTTTCAAGCTCGATTTTGTAAAGGGAAATTTCATTTTCTTTAACACCGGCATGGTTTAAAGCGGTGCTTTTAGCCTTCGATTTTGAAATTTTTGCTTCGCTGGAAGTCATGTTATGCTTTTCTACGGAGATAATTTTGCCTGTTTTGGCATTGATTTCATAATCGTAATCTCTGCCATCTTTTTCAAACGAAACGTCGTAGTGAAGTGTGCCGTTAT
>JAFVTJ010000153.1 GCA_017503305.1 Clostridia bacterium | reverse complement strand
GTGGTGGAGATAATTGACGCCACCTGAAAGGCTGACTGGCGCAAAGCTTCCCAAAAGTTGCCAAACAAATGATAAACGTTATAGGTTATAAAACCAACCGCCACCGCTACTATACCAAAATAGCACCAAAGCTCTTCACTTTTAAAAGCAGTACGGATTTTTCTAACCAAAATAAGATAATAAATATTAAAGTTTACGCCAAAAACGAGCATAAATATGGTTATAACCCATTGAATATACGGTGAATAGGAAGCAATACTATCGCCCTTAACACTAAAACCGCCGGTGCCCGCCGTACCGAAAGTGTGAACTAAAGCTTCATAGAAATTCATATCGCCCAAAAGCAATAAAATAACCTGCAAGGCAGTAAGGAAAATATAAATTAAATAAAGTATCTTAGCCGTGCTTTTAAGCTTAGGTACAAGCTTGCCCACAATAGGACCAGGCATTTCGGCGCGGACTATATGAATTGAGCGGCCTGATTCGGTAGGAACGATTGCCATAACAAGCACAAGTATTCCCATACCGCCAACCCAGTGAGTAAAGCTTCGCCAAAAGAGTAAGCCCTTGCCCATCGCTTCAATTTCCTCGCCACCAAGTATGGTAGCACCTGTTGTGGTAAAACCGCTTACAGTTTCAAAAAAAGCGTCGAAAAAGTTGGGTATAGCCCCACTTATTACAAACGGCAAAGCTCCCACAACCGATAAAATTATCCAAGACAGTGCAACAATAACAAAGCCTTCCTTCGCAAAAAAGGTTTTGTCTTTAGGCTTATTTATAAGTGTTAGAAGCGTTCCGACACCCAACGCCAAAACAAAGGGTATAACAAAGGCCGCAATATCAGGCTCGTCATAAATAAGCACGCACGAAATCGGAAGTAGGAAAAGCACCGCTTCTATGCACAGAATTTTACCCAAAAGGTAAAAGACAATTTTTCGATTCATAGCTTATCCCCTTAAAATGTCAGATAAAGTATTGATACGCTGATTAGCCGCAACGATAATTACCCTGTCGCCAGCCATAAACATATCGTCACCGGTAGGAGTTATAGTCTTGCGATTACGAATAATTGCCGCAACTAAAGTGTTGGGCTTTAAGGTAAGCTCTTTAAATGGAATTTCACACTTGCTAAAGGAGTCTTTCACAATAAACTCTAAAGCTTCAACCTTATCATCCATTAGCTTATAAAGGGTTTCAACGCTACTGCCTTGCGAATCCTCAAGTGCACGGGCATATCTTACCAAAATATCCGTAATAGTCATTTTAGGGGAGATAATAGTATCAAGACCCCAGCTTTCAGCCAAGGGCATCAAGGCAGAACGGTTAACCTTAGTAATAACCTTTGGCACGCCTTTGGTTTGAGCATAGGCCGACATTAAAATGTTCTGCTCGTCCATACCTGTAAGAGATACAAAAGCATCAACCGATAAAAGACCTTCTTCTAAAAGCACCTCTTGATCGGTACCGTCGGCATTAACCACAGTAACCTTTGGAAGCGCCTCGCAAAGCACTTCGCAAACCTCGGGATTTTTTTCAATAATAGTAACGCTATTGTTACCCTCGGAAAGCTTTTTCGCCAAATAAAAGGCTAATTTGCCGCCGCCCAAAATCATAATTTTCTTTGCGGGCTGCTGCTGTATACCAATTTCTTTCATAAGGCGCACAATTTCACTTGTGGTAGCGCTTATGCAAATTCTATCGCCGCTTTTAAGTACAAAGTTACCATCGGGAATATAGGCCTCTTCCCCACGGCAAACGGCAGAAATCAAAAATCTGGCTTTAAATTTATTACGGATATCCATTATTTTAAGGCCGTCCAATTTAGAATCGGACTTAAGTTTGATTTCTATAATTTGAAATTTTTTAGAGCCAAAAAGTTCAACCTTAGCAGCTGACGGAAGCTTTAGTATATTAAAAAGTTCAACTGCGGCGAACTGTTCGGTATTTATAGTTAAAGAAATATCCATTTGTTCGCGCATAAAGGTAAGGCTTTTGTCATTATATTCGGGGTTTCTTATACGAGCAATTGTATTTTTAGCGCCCAGTTTTTTCGCCAAAAAGCAGCTTAACATATTAAACTCATCAGAACCGGTAACCGCAACCAAAAGCTCGACCGAATCAACACCCGCTTCTAACAAAATATCGCTATCGGTACCATTACCGCAAACACCCATAACATCATATACGTTAGTAATATCGTCTAACACTTGCGGGTCTTTATCAATCGCCACAACATCGTGTCCTTCAGCAACCAAGCTTGCCAAAATAACCTTGCCGATTTTGCCACAGCCGTTAATAATTATTTTCATATTAAGCTTCCACCTTAAAAAAATATACAAATTCAATAACATTTTAGCACTTTAGTTCAAAGAATACAATATTTTTTTACAATATTGAAATTATATCTCCGCTGTGATATAATAATTATAGTTTTTTTGATTGGAGGACAAAATGAAACGTAAAAGTCTTTCACATATACAAATTATTGCCTTAGGCTATTTTTTAATTACTTTAGCGGGCACATTTTTACTTATGCTGCCATTTGCTACGCGCAGTGGCGTATCCGCGCCGTTTGGCACGGCAATATTCACTTCGGTTTCCGCTTCCTGCGTTACGGGTCTTGTTTTAGAAAACACCGTTACCTATTGGTCCCTTTTCGGACAAATTGTAATTTTAGCGCTTATTCAATTAGGCGGTCTTGGTTATATGACTATTGCCACGGTTTTTTACCGCCTTATAATCCGCAAGCACGGTCTTCGTGAAAAGGTTATAATGGCCGAAAGCATAAACACCACCCGTATGAATAATTTTTCGTCGCTTATTAAAAAAATCTTTTTAGGCTCGATTATTATTGAATTTACAGGCGCTGTGCTTTTATCCATACGATTTATTTCGCTTTTTGGTTGGGCCAAGGGTATATACTACGGCGTTTTTCATTCAATTTCCGCCTTTTGCAATGCAGGTTTTGACCTTTTGGGCTCACCCACACCCTTTAATTCACTTGTGGCATTCAATAACGACCCACTTGTGATACTTGTGATTTCGGCACTTGTTATTATTGGCGGCTTAGGCTT
>JAFVTJ010000152.1 GCA_017503305.1 Clostridia bacterium | reverse complement strand
ATGGACCCAAAATCGCAAAAAGTATATTTCTTACCACTCTATGGCGAAACTTCATCCACTTTTTCGCTTTATCCTTTTTCATATTCTCACCCGCATATCATTTCATATTTATACAATTATATTACAATTTGCGACAAATTTCAACTTTTAATTTGAATAGCAGTCGCGAAAACTTTGTATTGAATTTGCTTTTTATATAATATATACTTAATTTAAAGCGGAATATTTCTTAAAGGAGCACCAAAATGTTTAACTTTTTTGTCGAATCCGAGGCTTTAAATAACAACACGTTCTCTATTACAGGGAATGACTATAACCATATTAAAAACGTTTTGCGTATGCAAGCGGGCGATACATTTTTAGTAAGCTGTGACGGAAAAAGTCACCTTTGCAGTCTTTCGGGCTTTACAGATGATACCGTTTTGGCTGAAATCATAGAAGAAAACTACCAAAACACCGAGCTTAATACAAAAATTCACCTTTTCCAAGGGCTTGCAAAGGGCGATAAAATGGAATGGATAATCCAAAAATGTGTAGAATTAGGCGCTTTTGAAATTATTCCGACCGAAATGACCAACTGTGTTGTAAAATTGGAAGAAAAAAAGAAAAAGCAAAAGCAGTCCCGCTGGCAAGCAATAGCCGAGAGCGCCGCAAAGCAAAGCAAACGCTCGGCAATACCTAAGGTACAAGAACCACTTTCCTTTAAAAACGCTTTAAATTATGCTAAAGATTTGGATTTAATCTTAGTACCCTACGAAAATAAACGCGGTATGATTGCCACTAAAGAAGCATTAGATTCTATTAAAAACGCAAAATCGGTTGGAATATTTATAGGCCCCGAGGGTGGCTTTGAAACATCGGAAATCGCCGCTTTAGAGGATATCGGCAGTAAGACAATTTCGCTTGGCAGTCGTATTCTTCGCACCGAAACCGCCGCTGTTACCACCGTTTCAATGTGTATGCTTTATCTTGAAATGAACGGAGAAACCGAATGATAAACTTACCCCAAGAATTTGAAAGCCGTATGAAAAACCTTCTCGGCGAGCAGTACGGTGACTACCTTAAAGCCTTAGAACAACCCGCAGTTAAAGGTTTTCGCGTTAATACCGATAAAATTTCGCTTGAAGATTTCGAAAAAATCAACCCCTTTGGAAATGAAAAAATCCCTTACGTAGAAAACGGGTTTTACCTTGAAGCCACAAAGGCGGGCAATCATCCGTACCACCACGCAGGTATGATTTATATTCAAGAGCCCGGCGCTATGGCACCCGTGGAATGTGTGGACATTGACCCCGATTGGTACGTTTTGGATATGTGCGCCGCCCCTGGTGGCAAATCGACCCAAGCCAAACTAAAATTAGGCGAAAAAGGGATTTTGGTTTCTAACGAGATTATTTCCGCACGTTGCAAGATTTTAACGGGAAATATTGAGCGTTTAGGCTTTAAAAACACCGTTACAACCTGTATGGAGCCTAAAAAAATTGCTAAAACCTTCCCCGAAGCGTTTGATTTTATAATTGTTGATGCTCCCTGCTCTGGCGAGGGTATGTTCAGAAAAGAAGAAATCGCCGTAAGTGAATGGAGCACGGCTAACGTTTTAATGTGTGCCGAGCGTCAGCAAAGCATTTTAAGCGAGGCGGCAAAGGCATTAAAATCGGGCGGTACTATTCTTTACGCTACCTGCACCTTTTCTTTGGAAGAAAACGAAATGGTGGTAGACACCTTTCTTAAAAACCACCCCGATTTCAGCCTTTTACCCGTGAAAGAGGCGGTTAAAAACGCCACTGCCGACGGCATAAAATTTGATGGATGCGAATGCGAAAATATAACCGACTGCCGCCGATTTTATCCCCATTTAAGCAAGGGCGAAGGTCAGTTTATGGCGGTGCTTAAAAATAACGGCGAAGCCACAACCAGAAGCCCCAAAAGTCCCCAACAAAAAGAAAAAATCGAAAAGCTTGTTTTCGACTTTTTGGATAACTGCTTATCTGATTACAACAAAGAAAACGTTATGATGTATAACGGCAACGCGGTGTATTTTACACCCGATTTTGCAGTACCTAAAGGTGCGGCTTTTTCGTGCGGGGTAACCATTGGCGAAATTCGTAAAAACTATATTCAGCCACACCATCAGTTCTTTATGGCGTTAGGTAAATATTTCCGCCGTAAAATTGAGCTTAGTGCCGACAGCGATAATTTAAAAAAATACCTCCACGGTGAAGAAATTGAAGTAACTTGCGAAAACGGCTGGGTGGTTGTAACTGTTGACGGCTGTAGTGTAGGCGGAGCCAAAGTAGTAAACGGCAAAGCCAAAAACCATTATCCTAAAGGACTTAGGATGGTGTAAATAAAAAACCAAGCAAGGAATAACCTTGTTCGGTTTTAATTATACGTAAAATTAAAGCTCTGCTGAAATTCTTAATTCATAAAATTGTCTAAGCCAAAGTGGTTGTTTTGAAATTTCGGTTTTAAGTTTTTGAAGCCTTCTTTTCCCAAGTCTTCTATCCAAAACAGCAAACATTCTTATAAGCGGATTATCACTCGCTATATTTTCCTTTATGTCCTGCAAGCGATAACAAGCTAATGCGTCGCAAAATTCGTCATCAGTATACTCAGAACGGTCATTTATATCAAATTTATCCAACAAAGACCAAAACTCCTGCCAATATTCGTGAATGCCAAACTGTTTTTTATTTTCAGTAAATCCATTTTCTATAAAGTAGGTATTAACCGTTTCCAACGAAAAGCGCTTAACTT
>JAFVTJ010000151.1 GCA_017503305.1 Clostridia bacterium | reverse complement strand
CCCTTGTAAGCACTTTTGCCAAGGTGTGCAAATAAAAGATCAGCATCTTCCTCAATTATACGGTCGGGGTTGGTTTCTCCAAAGTGCGAAATTTCGATAAGAAGGGTGTAGGTATAATTATCAAGTGGGCGGGAATCGAATTCATCGAATTCTTCGTTTACGTAAACAAATTTTTTCTTTAATTTAATGTTATGTAGCTTTGCGGTTGCGCTGTACGGCTCTAGTAAAGTGCTTACTTTCGCTTGTACCTCACGCTCTAAAGCGGCAATTTCGGTTGTGTCGTAAGTTTTATTATTGTCTTTCTTTTTATTTTTCTTTTTCTTTGAAGAGGTATCTGAAATATTTCCGTCCCAATATTCTTCCAAAAGCTTTTTTGTGCGGAAATTACGGTTAATGTGACCTTTCATATAAGGCTTTTTTTCGCCTTCAACGTTACCTTTAATTTCGAAAATTCGTGAAGATATAGAATCAAAAATATAACTTTTAGAAGTTGAATTTGTGGAATCTATTGTTGCGGTTATTTTGTAGATGTTTTTCCAAAGATACCGCTCGTTTTGTAAAAACAAGTAATTAAAGGTAATACCTTCGCTTTCAAATATAAAATGACTCGGTACGCAAATTAAAGGAACAACGGCACAAAACAACCCGAGTATACCAAAAAACAGCCCGAATTTTATTGATTCTTCAAGCAGTAAACATACGCCTGACCAAAGCAGAATTAAACCAAAAATGATAAATAAATAAAAATTAAAATTAAGTGCAATTTGTCTTTTGTTTTCCATAGATTATAAACCTTTCGCAACTTTTATTGTCTTAATTATATCATACAACTCGCATTATGCAAATACTTTTTAAATAAAAACGGACGGATAAACCGCCCGTTTAAAAGTTTAGTTTTTTAGTTTTTTATTTAAGCTATCGGTTTTGCGCTTGGTGAAAAGATAAATTCCAACCCAAATTAAAACGTATCCTACGATGAAAATAATTGTGAAAATTGATAGGCTTTCAAGGTTACGAGGAATCCAATCATTCATTAAATACATTATAAGGTAATCTAAATATAAAACTGCGCCGTGAATCAGTATTGCCGATATTAAGGGTAAGCGTTCAAACTGATAAATCGTCTGTATACCTGCGGCAATAAACGCCATTAAAGTGATGGATAAAATGCCTTTGCAAACTTCACTCGGTGTGAGAGCGGTAACTGTGCCGTTAGCACCTAAAATACCGTAAATAATTGCCAAAATAAAAGGTCCACCCCAAGCGGCGAGTAAGCCTCTTTTTAAAAATTCCAAACAAAATTTTTTCATTATTTATACCTCCTTTTAATTTCGGCAAAGCATCGCCTTGAAACGTAATCGGTAAAACCGCACTTAAAAACGGCATCAACCGCACCGCTAAAGCTTGCTTTAAAGCGGTCGATTTTAGTTTCATTCGCGATACTGCTTTTGTTGATTTTAATAAAGCTTGAAGGCAACAACTTTTCAATTTCAAAAAGCCGTTGTTTTAAACGGTAATGTTTTGCATCCTTATATATTGCGTATGTTTTACCGTCAATTACCGTAATGCATTCAATTTCGTTTATTAAAAGCTTTGTTATTTCGTCTTCGGTATAGGCCGGAATTTTATCTTGACCCGAATATTCCATAACAAGCGACTCGATTTGCTCAATAAGAGTTGAGCGCTCCTTTGCGGTTATTATAATTTCCTCTTCTTTTTTATTGTCAATAATCAGTTTAAATTTCACCTTAACACCTCCGGTAAAATAACTATACCATAAAAAGTTTGAAAAATGTTGTTTTTTAAAAAAATCGGTATTTTTAAAGCGCTAAGCGGTAAATTTAAAAGTGATATGCCAAAATAGATAGGAATAGTGTGAATTTTTCAAAATATACTATAAATGTAAACTAAAAATTGCAGAATTTAAAATTTTTGTTGCTTTTTTGCGCGGAAAGTGGTAAAATCTAAATGAAAAGTGCAACTGTGGGTTGCTATTTCAAAATTTTAATCGATTGAAAGGGAGTTATATTATGACAATCGGTGAAAAAATTTATAAATTAAGAAACAATGCAAATATTTCTCAAGAAGAGCTTGCTGAAAGACTTTCGGTTTCGCGTCAGTCGGTTTCAAAATGGGAAATGGACCAAGCACTACCTCAAATTGACAAGGTTTTAATGCTTTGCAATTTGTTTGCGGTTTCGGCGGATGATCTTTTGCATGACGAGGTTGAAATTATGTGCACACCAAAGGGCGAGAAGAAGAAAAATCGCTACTTCGGTACTGATGGTTTCCGCGGCGAAGCAAACGTTACCTTAACAAGCGAACAGGCCTATAAGGTTGGTAGATTTTTGGGTTGGTATTTTTCATCAAAGCTTTCGGGTTGCCAAAATCCCGATTATCGCCCGCGCATAGTAATTGGTAAGGACACTCGTCTTTCAAGCTATATGATAGAATACTCTCTCGTTGCCGGTATTACCGCTTCGGGTGCTGATGCATATATGCTTCACGTTACTACTACTCCCAGCGTTTCTTACGTTACAAAGCAGGACGATTTTGACTGTGGTATTATGATCACCGCTTCTCACAATCCTTTTTACGATAACGGCATTAAGGTAATTAATCGTTACGGCGAAAAATTGGATGATACCACAACTGCTTATATTGAAGATTATCTTGATGGCGACCTTTTGGCTTTAGGCGTTGCAGAAAAGGATTTACCCCTTGCTACCAAGTCTAATATAGGTAAAATTATTGATTACGTTGCAGGTAGAAACCGCTACGTTGCATATCTTATCTCCTTGGCTTCACATTCTTATAAGAACTTAAGGATTGGCATTGACTGCGCAAACGGTGCTTCTTGGATGATTGCAAGATCAGTTTTCGGCGCATTGGGCGCAAAGGTTATGGTTATTGGCGACACACCCGACGGCCTTAACGTAAATATGGGTTGTGGTTCAACACACATTGAAAAGCTTTGCCAAATGGTTAAAGAAAATCACTTAGATTTAGGCTTTGCCTTTGACGGCGACTGCGACCGTTGTATTGCGGTTGATGGTAACGGCAACGAGGTAGACGGCGACAAAATGCTTTATATTTTGGGCAAGCGCTTAAAATCACGCGGTATGCTTAATGATGACACAGTTGTTGCTACTATTATGTCCAACAGCGGTTTCATTAACAGTCTTGCGGCTGAGGGTATTAAGTGTGTTCAAACCGACGTTGGCGACCGCTTTGTTTACGAAAGTATGCAAAATAACGATTATTCGTTAGGCGGCGAGCAATCGGGCCATATTATTCTTAAAAAATATGCTACCACAGGCGATGGCTTGTTAACCGCTATTATGGTTACCGAAGAGGTTTGCGATAGCAAATCAACCTTAGCCGAGCTTGCAAAACCTGTTAAGCTTTATCCCCAAATAACCAAAAACGTAAGGGTTAAGAGCAAGGAAGCAGTATTTGAAGATGAAGCCATTTTAGAAGAGAAGAAGGCCGTTGAAGAGCTTATTAACGGCAAGGGTAGAGTATTGCTTCGCAAGAGCGGTACCGAGCCTGTTGTTCGCGTAATGGTTGAAAGCGAAGAAAACTGCGAAGAATACGTTAACCGCCTTGTTAATTTCATTATAGAAAGAGGTCATTCAGTTGAATAAAAAGATTAAAACCAAGGAGTTGTTTGATTGCCAAACACCTTATCTTATTGAATTGTTTGATGAATGCGAATACCCTTGGGAAATGTTACCCAAAATTAAGGAATATATAAAAAAGCTTATTGAAAACGGACTTGAAGGCTTTACCGAAATTGCCGATGGCGTTTGGGTTGGCGAAAACGTTAAAATTCATCCTTCCGCCGTTATTGAAGCACCCGCCATTATAGGCGCAAATACCGAAATTCGCCCCAGCGCTTTCCTTCGTGGTAACGTAATTACAGGAAGCGGTTGTGTAATCGGTAACTCAAGCGAGCTTAAAAACTGTGTGCTTCTTAATACCGTTCAGGTACCGCATTATAACTACGTTGGTGACTCGGTACTTGGCAACTTTGCTCACATGGGCGCAGGCTCAATTTGCTCCAACTTAAAGTCGGACGGCAAGCCTGTTGTAATCCACGGCGATACCGATATTGAAACCGGTATCAGAAAAATCGGCGGCATTTTGGCCGACAAGGCAGATATTGGCTGCGGTTGTGTTATAAACCCCGGTACAGTTATCGGCAAGGGTACTTCGGTTTATCCTTTAACCTCGCTTCGCGGTGTTATTCCCGAAGGTTGCATTGTTAAATCTTTAGACAATATTGTTAAGCGAATATAATTTTAAGAAGTCTTCCGTTTTGGAAGGCTTCTTTTTTGTAATATATAAAGGATTTTGTGAATAAACTTTACTAAAAATGTAAAGTGAGGAAAAAATATGGAAAGCAAACCCTTAAAAACCGAAGTGTGTTTTAATAAAAATATTTTTTGCGAAACCTTAGAACAGCCCATAGACCTTGATTTTTTATTGCCTGATTATTGCCCCGATATATCAAAAATTTTTAAATGCAAGGCAAAGCCGACTATTGTTTCAAAGGGAATAAACGGCAATAGCGTTACAATAGAGGGAAACCTTTGTATTACGCTTTTGTATTGCGACAAGGAAAATAATTTATGCTCTTATGAATATTCATATCCCTTTAGCAAAATTAAAGAAATAGGGGCAGAGGTGGATGATTGCAGTTTGACCTGCTCGGTGGGGTGCGATTACATAAACTGCCGCGCTATAACCGGCAGAAAAATTGATATTCACGGTGCGGTTAGCATAAAAATCAAGGCATTCAAGCGTTGCTTTAATCAAATTGTGGCAGATTTTGATAATACTGAAATTCAGTTAAAGCGCGCCGTAGCGCCTGCAACGGTGCCAATGGGTTATTGCGAAAAGCTTATGATATTAGAGGATGATATTCCTTTAAGCAACAATCAAGCCACAGTTTTGCGAGTGCTAAGGTATGATGCGGTACCCAGCATTACCGAGCATAAGGTTATAAATGATAAAATAGTAGCAAAGGGCGAAATGGCGGTAACGGTTCTTTATAGTGTGGACGGTGTAAAGGCGCCAATGGTTTTAAAAACAACACTGCCGTTTAGCCAAATTGTTGAAATGTCGGGCGTTACCGAGCTTTGCAAGTGTGATATCAAGTGCGAAATTGCTTTTTTAGAGGTTAGACCAGCGCTTTCCTTTAATGGCGAATGCAACGCCTTTTCTTTAAATGCAAAGCTTTTGCTTAAGTGTGAAAGCTACTGTGTTAACGATATTGCAATAATAGAAGATGCGTTTTCTACAAGGTTTGAAACCAACGTGGTTAAAAACACCCTTTCTTTTAAAAAAATATGTGAAAACTTTAAAGAAAACTGCCAGTTAAAGAAAAGCATTGAGCTTAGCGAAAATATAGCTTCTGTCATTGATATTTGGTGCGAAAAAGGTTCTAAAAAGGTTAAGCTTGAAAATGGCAAGGTTGGCCTTAGCGGAGTATTGCTAATTGGTATGGTTGTGTGCGACCAAAATGATAACGTTGTTTTTTACGAAAAGCCTGTTGAACTTGAGTTTGAACACAAAACCGAATGCGAAGGTTTAAATTTATCGGCTAATACGGAAATTGATATTGTTAACGTGGGATATACCATAACAAGCGCAAATTGCTTAGAGGTTAGGATAGAGCTTTGTATAACGGGCACCGTTTATGAAACCAATGATATACCGCTTATTACCGATATTGAAATTGACACTAATAAGCCGCTTTTTAAAAATAAAAAGGGTGGTATGCTTATTTGTTTTGCAAGCAAGGGCGAAAAGGTGTGGAATATTGCAAGAAAATACAATGCAAATTTGCAGGAAATTGTTTCAATAAATAACCTTGCAGGCGATGAGCTTGAAAATAAAAAAACAATACTTATACCGCTTTGTTAAAGAAAAATCCCGCAAGGGATTTTTTCTTTTGCAGTTAATAAAAAATTAACATTATTTAGATTGACAAAATAGGCGGTGGAATATATAATGTTAGGGTGCTAACAATCGTGCGAGGTGAACTATGAAAGAGCGAAACGATATTGGTTTTAAGGTTCGCATTTTGGCTAATCTTTTAAAGCGTGATATTGAAAAAAGCAAATGTGAGCTTGGTATAGAATTGCCCAAGGGTATAAACGGTTGGGCAATTTCGTATTTTTTTGATAACAGCGATAAAGATATATTTCAAAAGGATTTTGAAAACGAGTTTTCAATTCGCCGTTCAACCGCCAGTAATATTTTAAAAACAATGGAGCAAAACGGTTTTATTAAAAGGGAAAGCGTAGAAAGTGATGCCAGACTTAAAAAAATCGTTTTAACAGAAAAAGCAATTAATATTCACAAATCGGTGCTTCGCAGTATAAACGAAAGGGAAGAACGCTTGAGAAAAGGTTTAACAGCCGAAGAAGCGGAAACTTTTTTGAAAATTACCGATAAGCTGATAGCAAATATGGAGGAAAGCAATGATTAAAACTTTAGCAAAAAGTATAAGAGATAATAAACTGCCTTCAATTTTAACACTAATATTCATTATGGGTGAGGTTTTGATTGAGGTTATGATTCCCTCAACCACGGCAGAACTTATAAATAACATAAACGCAGGGGCACATATAACCGAAATTATTAAAACCGGCTTAATTTTAATAGTCTTGGCACTAGTATCGCTCGCTTGCGGATCTATTGCGGCCATTACCTGCGCGAGAGCATCTTCCGGCTTTGCTAGAAACCTTAGGCGTGATATGTTTGAGCGTATTCAAAGCTTTTCTTTTTCTAATATAGATAAGTTTTCTTCCACCTCGCTTGTAACCCGACTCACTACAGACATTAACCACGTGCAAATGTCTTATATGATGATTATTCGTACAGCTATTCGCAGCCCCATGTTATTTACCTTCTCGGTAATAACGGCTTATAGAATGGGTGGCGCTTTGGCAACCTCCTTTGTAGTTGTAATACCTGTATTGATTTTTGGACTTTTGCTTATTGCTAAAAAAGCTATGCCCGCATTCAGACGCGTTTTTAAGAAGTACGATAAGCTTAATGAGTCTATTGAAGAAAACGTTCGCGGAATGCGCGTAGTTAAGGGCTTTTCGCGTGAAAATTACGAAAAGCAAAAATTTGCCACCGCTTCGGACGGTATTGCATGGGATTTTACCAAAGCCGAGCGTATTGTTGCGCTTAACACCCCAATAATGCAGTTTTGTATGTATTTCAACACCGTTATGATTTTGTTCTTGGGCTCTTATCTTGTAATTTCAAGCAAGGGTCTTACTGTAAACGTGGGTCATATTTCGGCAATGCTTACCTACGGTGTTCAAATTTTGTTCTCCCTTATGATGCTTTCAATGATTTACGTAATGATTACAATGTCACTTGAATCTATGAAGCGTATATGTGAAGTTTTAAACGAAGAACCCAACCTTAAAAACCCCGAAAACCCGATTTATAATGTTGCCGACGGTGGAATTACATTTAAAAACGTTGGCTTTAAGTATAATAAGGATGCAAAGAAATTTGCCCTTGAAAATATCGACTTTGAAATTAAGGCGGGTATGACTGTTGGTGTAATTGGCGGCACAGGTTCTAGTAAGACCTCCTTGGTGCAGTTGATACCCCGCCTTTACGATACCACCGAAGGCTCGGTTTTAGTTGGCGGTGTAGATGTTAGGGAATATGATATTAAAACCCTTCGTGACAACGTTGCTATGGTGCTTCAAAAGAACGAGCTTTTTTCGGGTACTATTAAGGATAACTTGCGTTGGGGTAACGAAAACGCTACCGATGAAGAAATTGTCGAGGCTTGCAAGTTGGCTCAAGCCGATGAATTTGTTACCACCTTTGCTGATGGATACGACACTTATATTGAGCAGGGCGGTACCAACGTTTCGGGCGGACAAAAACAAAGACTTTGTATTGCGCGTGCGCTTCTTAAAAAGCCGAAAATTTTAATTTTGGACGACTCTACAAGTGCGGTTGACACCAAGACCGATGCCCTTATTCGTAAAGGCTTTAAGGAGTTTATCCCCGAAACAACTAAGATTATAATTGCACAGCGTATAGCATCGGTTGAGGATGCCGATTTAATTATTGTAATGAACAACGGTAAAATTGACAGTATGGGCAAGCATAACGAATTGTTAGAAAGCAGTCAAATCTACCGTGAAGTATACGAACAACAAACAAGCGGAGGTGGGGAAGATGAGTAAACCAAATAACGATATGCCCCGTAATCTGCCAAAGGGCGTTCCTGCCGTTCGCAAATTTAACGGACAAGTTTTAAAGCGTACTTTAAAGCTTTTGTGGGAAAGCTACCCCAAATTATTACCGCTAACCCTGTTTTGTATTGTTTTTTCTTCGGTAGTTGCAACATTGCCCGCTATATTTAACAAGCAGATTATAGCAGCAATTGAAGAATACGTTCTAAGTGGTAACTGGGCAAGCGCCAAAACTGTTATAATTCCAAAAATCGTAACCTTGGCGACAATTTATTTGGTGTCGCTAATATCGGTTTTTGCACATACACAGTTAATGGCTTATATAACCCAAGGCTTTTTGGGTAAGCTTCGCAAAACCCTTTTTGATAGGATGCAAAACCTTCCTATAAAATATTTTGACACAAATAAGCACGGCGATATTATGAGTCACTATACTAATGATATCGACTCCATTCGTCAGCTTGTTTCACAGTCTATTCCATCCCTTATACAAGCGGGTATTATTGTAGTAACAGTATTCTTTATAATGATGTCCTACAGTATTTGGATTACCTTGGTGGTAGTGGGCGGTGTATTTTGCCTTTTTACCGTTACTAAAAAGGTTGGCGGTGGTTCGGCAAAATATTTTATGCGACAACAAAAATCTATCGGTAAAGCCGAGGGCTACATTCAAGAAATGATGAACGGCCAAAAGGTTGTTAAGGTCTTTTGTCACGAGGACAAATCACTTGAAGATTTTGATAAGGTTAATAACGAGCTTTACGATAATGCCGTTCGCGCACATTCCTATGCGAATATTTTAGGCCCTATAAATATGAATATAGGTAATATACTTTACGTTATTATTGCAACGGTTGGCGGTCTTTTGCTATTGCTTGACGTACCTAATATAAGTCTTTCGGGTGCTGCGCTTAGCATTAGTATTGTAATTCCATTCCTTAATATGACTAAGCAGTTTACAGGTAACGTTAATCAGGTATCACAGCAAATAAACTCGGTTGTAATGGGTCTTGCGGGTGCTGAGCGTGTGTTTGAGCTTATGGACGCCGAGCCTGAGGTTGATGATGGCTACGTAACCTTGGTTAACGCTAAAATTGATGAAAACGGCAATATTACCGAAACTGCTGACCGTACAGGTCTTTGGGCTTGGAAACACCCCCATAACGACAGCACACTTACCTACACTAAGCTTGAGGGCGACGTTCGATTGGTTGATGTTGACTTCTCTTACGTAGAGGGTAGACAGGTTCTAAAGAACGTTAGCGTTTATGCTAAACCCGGTCAAAAGGTAGCCTTTGTTGGTGCTACGGGTGCGGGTAAAACCACCATTACCAATCTTATTAACCGTTTTTATGATATTGAAGAAGGTAAAATCAGATACGATGGTATCAACATTAACAAAATTAAAAAGTCTGATTTGCGCCGTTCTTTAGGTATTGTTTTGCAGGATACCAATTTGTTTACAGGCACAGTTATGGAAAATATCCGTTACGGTCGACTTGACGCTACCGACGAAGAATGTATAAATGCCGCT
>JAFVTJ010000150.1 GCA_017503305.1 Clostridia bacterium | reverse complement strand
GGGGAAACTTCCGTATCGCCCGAAATTCGCGGTATGGGCGGTGTGGTCATTTTAAGGAAGTTTTCTAAAAATGGCTCTACACCGAAGTTTGTAAGTGCCGAACCAAAGAAAACGGGTGTTAATTCGCCCTTTTGTACCTTTTCTAAATCAAACTCAAAGCTTGCGCCGTCCAAAAGCTCAATCTGGTCAACCAATTCGGCTCTTTGATAGGGGCCTATAGGCTCATCCATCTTTTGGGTATCGGTAATATCGCAAGGGGTGGGTTTAATTTTGTCTTGACCGCGGTGACGCTCGCTAAATGACAAAATCTCACGCTTGTCACGGTCGAAAACACCCTTGAAGCTTACACCGCAACCGATAGGCCAGTTTACAGGGTAAGTGCCAATGCCGAATTCCTTTTCTAATTCGTCCAAAAGCTCAAATGGGTCACGCGCTTCGCGGTCCAACTTATTTATAAAGGTAAAAATCGGGATATGGCGCATAGCGCAAACCTTAAAAAGCTTACGGGTTTGTGCTTCAATACCCTTTGCCGCGTCGATAACCATTACCACGCTGTCGGCCGCCATAAGTGTACGGTAGGTATCTTCAGAGAAGTCCTGATGCCCTGGGGTGTCAAGAATGTTTATGCAATATCCGT
Source organism: Clostridia bacterium (assembly GCA_017503305.1). Next base: position 5,353 of record JAFVTJ010000150.1, on the reverse strand, counting down.
CGTATTCAAACTGCATAACCGATGATGTAATAGAAATACCACGCTGTTTTTCAAGGTCCATCCAGTCACTTACTGCATGGCGTGCGGTGGCTTTGCCCTTAACCGAGCCTGCGGTTTGGATTGCGCCGCCGTAAAGCAAGAACTTTTCGGTTAATGTGGTTTTACCTGCGTCAGGGTGGGAAATAATCGCAAAGGTGCGTCTTCTGGCGATTTCATTTCGTAATTCGCTCACAAAAATTCTCCTTAATTTTATTCAACTAAAATATATTAACACAACTGTTTTATTTTAGCAATAAAAATTTACTAAAACCGCTATTTTAAGGCAAAAAATGCTTGACCTTTTGGGGAAGATATGCTATAATGCTTATACCTCTTAAAGGGTTCTTTTTTTTTGCAATAAGAACTATTTTGCCTAAGACGCAAGATATCGCAGTGTGCTTTTCACTGACCGCAAAATGTGGTATAGTGATGCGGTTTTTGTTCTTAGCAGAGGGAGGCTAATACTTTTACGAAAAGTAAAAGCAAAAAAATATTTCCGTAAAGCGGGAGGTGCCGTTATGAGAGTTAAAATCACACTCGCTTGCACAGAATGCAAGCAACGCAACTACAACACAATGAAAAACAAAAAGAACGACCCCGACAGACTTGAAATGAACAAGTACTGCAGATTCTGTAAGAAGCACACCCTACACAAGGAAACAAAGTAGGGAGGTAGCAGGATGAAACTTATTAACAAAATTTCTCAAATTTTGGCAGCAGTTTTAGGTGTTGCCTCTGTAGTGCTCTTCTTTGTACCCTTTGCTAACATTACAACAAATGGTACAGTTGCTTCTCCGGTTGGTTTCCAATTGGCTTGGGGTACAAACTTAAGTGTTGGCGATACTGCTGTTAACATGGCAATGTCTGCACATATTCTTTTTGTCTTTTTCCTTGTCGTTATCGCAGCCCTTATGAGCATTTTTGCTTTCAAATCTAAGGGTCTCCGTTATGGTTCATCTGCTTTTGCATTAGGCTCCGCAATTTATATGTGGGTTATTGCTTTAAGCAAGGACACAAAGTTTATCGACGTTCGTCCCTTAAAGAAGGTTACAGAAGTTGCACACACAAACATTGTTCTTATCTTAGCAATCGTAATGCTTTTGTTTGCAGTTTTCGCAATTGCTTACTTATTTATTGACGATTATCTTGAAGTTAAGGCTTCTAAGGATAAGAAAACAATTTGGCGCAGATTTGTTCTTTTCTTACGCGACAACAAGAGCGAAGTTAAGAAAATCGTTTGGCCGAATTTGCGTGACGTTATCAAGAATACTGTAACCGTTCTTGTTATGTGTTTAATTATCGGTGCTCTTATCTGGGGTATCGATTTCGGTCTTGGTAAATTATTAGAACTTATCTTAGGTGCATAAAGCACGGAGGTAGTTATGGCTGAAACACAAGAAGCAAGATGGTATGTCGTTCATACCTATTCAGGATACGAAAATAAAGTAGCGACCGACTTGGCAACAATGGTTGAAAGCCGCGGTATGCAGGATTTAATACACGATATTAAAATCCCTACCGAAATTGTTACCGAAATTAAGGACGATAAAAAACGCGAGATAGAACGCAAAATCTTCCCGGGTTACGTTCTTATTAAAATGATTGTTACTGATGACAGCTGGTATGTTGTAAGAAACATTCGCGGTTGTACAGGTTTTGTGGGTCCGGCAAGTAAACCGGTTCCGCTAACCGACAGTGAAGTGGCTGCTCTTGGCGTAGAAAAGCACAGCGTTGAGGTTGGTTACAAGGAAGGCGATAATGTTAAAATTATCAGCGGTCCGTTGGAAGGCTACTCAGGTACTGTTAAAACAGTTGATACTGAAAATAACAGTGTATGTGTTGTTCTTTCCATGTTTGGTAGAGAAACACCGGTTGAGCTCGAACTTGACCAAATTTCTATCGAAAACTAATTAAAACTTATAGTCAATCCGACACTTGAAATAAAGTGTCACGGTGGGAGGGACGGAATATGACCGTTCCGCCAAGTGTTTAGAAAAAACACTGTTACCACGAATAATGGAGGTGCAAATAAAATGGCTCAAAAAATTACTGGTTACATTAAATTGCAAATCCCTGCTGGTAAGGCCACTCCGGCTCCGCCTGTAGGTCCTGCTCTTGGTCAACATGGTGTTAACATCATGGCGTTCACTAAGGAATTTAACGAAAGAACTAAGAACGACGTAGGTCTTATTATTCCTGTAGTTATTACAGTTTACGCTGACCGTTCATTCAGTTTCATCACAAAAACACCACCTGCAGCTGTTCTTATTAAGAAGGCTTGCGGTATTGAAACTGCATCTGGCACACCTAACAAAACTAAGGTTGCTAAAATCACAAAAGAGCAAATTCAAAAGATTGCTGAAACAAAAATGCCCGACTTAAACGCAGCAAGCATTGAAACCGCTATGAGCATGATAGCTGGTACTGCTCGCAGTATGGGTATCGAAGTAGTAGATTAATCTGCTCGCGTGGGAGGATAATTCCGATTTAACCACATTTGGAGGTAAGAAATGAAACACGGTAAAAAATATAACGAAAGCGCAAAGCTTATCGAACCCGGTAAGCTTTATGATGTTAACGAAGCAGTAGAACTTGCTACAAAGACAGGCACTGCTAAGTTTGACGAAACAGTTGAAATCCACGTTCGCTTAGGTGTTGACTCACGTCACGCTGACCAACAGGTTAGAGGTGCTGTAGTTCTTCCTAACGGTACTGGTAAAGATGTAAAAATCTTAGTTATCGCTAAAGGCGATAAGGCTGATGCAGCTACCGCTGCCGGTGCTGACTTTGTTGGCGCTGAAGAAATGATTGCTAAAATCCAAAACGAAAACTGGATGGATTTTGACGTTGTTATCACCACTCCCGATATGATGGGTATGGTTGGTCGTTTAGGTAAGGTTTTAGGTCCCCGTGGTCTTATGCCTACACCTAAGGCTGGTACAGTTACTCCTGACGTTGCTCGTGCAGTTACAGGAGCAAAAGCAGGTAAGATTGAATACCGTCTTGACAAAACAAACATTATCCACTGCCCTATCGGTAAGGTATCATTTGGTCCCCAAAAGTTACAGGAAAACTTTGATACTCTTATGGGTGCAATCATTAAGGCAAAGCCTGCTGCTACAAAGGGTCAATACGTTAAGTCTTGCGTACTCGCAACAACAATGGGCCCTGGCATTAAGCTCAACGTAGCTAAGTTTGCTAACTAATTTATTTAACGGAGAAAGCAATTCGCTTTCTCCGTTTTTATATATCTCAAAGTTTAAGTTTTATATTGCCTCCCTCTGACGAGGGAGGTGGCTGAGGGAACTGAAGTCGGAGGGAGAGAAAAATTATTAAATTCTTCTGTGCATTACTTTTTCTCTCCCTCAGTCAAAACCTACGGTTTTGCCAGCTCCCTCGTCAGAGGGAGCCGATGTTTTTTATCAACCCCTTGCATTATGTTACAGTATATGTTATCCTTAAATAAAGGATGTGTTTTTATGTGTGAAAATATTAAAATTACAGTTGAAAATTTAAAGAAGAATAATATAAATGCAGTTTTTTGTGAAACTAAGGCAGATGCTTTAAAAACGGTTAAAACTATGCTCGAAAAAGGTGCTACTATTAGCACGGGCGGTTCGGTATCACTCGTTGATAGCGGTGTTTGGGATTTAATAAACAATGGCGATTATAATTTTCGCAATCGCAACCGTCCAGGCATTACCCCCGAAGAACAACAGCAGGTGTTTAAAGACGTAATTGGTATTGATTATTACCTTTGCTCCGCTAATGCGGTCACCAAAAATGGCGAGATTTTGAATGTTGACGGCTTTTCAAACCGCATAACCGCAATTGCCTTTGGACCTAAAAAGGTGATTATGATTGTGGGTAAAAACAAGATTGTCGATAATTTAAACGATGCGTTTTTGCGTGTTAAAAAGATAGCGGCGCCTAAAAATTGCGTGCGACTCGGCATTGATAACCCTTGCGCTAAATTGGGGCATTGTATTTCGCTTGAAAAGAGCGATAATCCAGATTTTACTGATGGTTGTAAGAGTGTGCGTAGAATATGCGTAAACTACCTTGTGAACGGTTTCCAGCGTGATAACGGTAGATTGAACGTTATCCTTTGCGGCGAAGATTTGGGATATTAAATTGGAGAAGGATATGAAATACGGAATATGCATCTGTGGGCTTAACGGTAGCGGCAAAACAACGCTTGCATCCGCTCTTGCAAAAAAATTAAACTTTAAGCATATGGATGTTGAAGATTATTATTTCACATCGGCGGATAATCCATATCAATCATCAAGGACACGTGAAGAAGTTGAGCAGTTACTTTTAGAAGATATAAAGTTAAACCCTTGCTTCGTGTTTTCTGCTGTTAACGGAAATATGGCAAAAGAAATTAACGCATGTTATGATATGGTTATTTACCTTGACGTACCAGTAGATATACGAATGAAAAGAATAAGGCAACGAGCAATTGATAAATTTGGAAATAGAGTTCTTTCTGGCGGTGATATGTACGAGCAGGAAGAAAAATTTTTTGAATACGCAGAAAAAAGAAAACCTGATAAAATTGAAGAATGGCTAAACACTATGGTATGTAAATGCATTCACCTTGATGGAACAAAACCTATAAGTGAAAGTATCAAAACCATAGTTGAGAATATGTAGGTTATTAAAGGCGCACTTGTGTAAGGTGCGCCTATTTTTGACTAATTTTTCTGCCGATAAAAAAATTGAGGAGTGATAAAAATGAACGAACAATAAATATAGACACATTGTAGGGGTTATTCACGAATGACCCGTTAAAATATAAAATCTTGCGGGCGATTCGAAAATCCCTCCACCAACCTAACGGTTGGTCCCCCTCCCTTTAGGGCAAGGGAGGCGAGTTCGCCCCTACGAACAGGCAATATAGATTTATTGCAGGGGACGGTCTCACACTGCGGTGTTCGGTCCCTCGTCGGCTCTGACAGTCCACCGGACTGTCATTCACTACCGACTCGCACGCTTCGCTACGCCCTCGACGTCCCGTTAAAAATAACAACTCCCGCTAATGTTAGCGGGAGCTGTTTTTTTATTCTTTATCTTCGGTTTGTAAAGCGATTGCAAGGTCGCGAAGTTGAATTTCGTCAACCTTACCCGGTGCGCCTGACATTAATTCGCTTGAATTTGAAACCTTGGGGAAGGCGATAACGTCGCGAAGTGAGTCACAACTTGCCATTATCATACAAAGTCGGTCAAGGCCGATACCCATACCACCGTGTGGCGGTGCGCCAAAGCGGAAAGCATCGGTTAAGAAGCCGAATTTTTCGTGTGCTTCTTC
>JAFVTJ010000149.1 GCA_017503305.1 Clostridia bacterium | reverse complement strand
TTACAGTGCGGACAGTTCTTTTCGGGTAGGTCAAAGCCCGAGCCAACCTCACCCTTTGTGAAGAACTCGCTATACTGACAATTAGGGCAAACGTAGTGGGGCGCTAAGGGGTTAACCTCAGAAATGCCCGCCATAGTAGCAACGAAGGAAGAGCCCACCGAACCACGCGAGCCCACAAGGTAGCCGTTCTCTTCGCTATATGCCACAAGCTTTTGCGCCGAAATATACATTATAGAGAAGCCGTTAGTAATAATCGAGTCAAGTTCTTTATTGAGTCGCTTAGCCACAATTTCGGGCACCTTTTCGCCATATTTTTTGTGTGCGTTATCCCAACAAATTTGGCGTAAAAGCTCGTCCGAGCCTTCGATAACAGGGGGATAGTTGCCTTCGGGCACGGGGATAACGTCCGGACTTACCATATCGGCAATTTTTTGGGGATTGTCAATTACGAACTCTTTGGCTCTCTCGCCGAAATATGAAAAATCCTCTAACATTTCGGTTGTAGTTTTAAGATAAAGCGGTGCTTGATAATCAAAATCCTCCGCTTCGTAGCCTTGACCCGCCATAAGTATTTTACGGACGATATCATCACTCTTTTTAAGGAAGTGAACGTCACCCGTAGCAACAACAGGCTTGCCCAATTTGTCGGCAATTTCTACTATCCTGCGGTTAAAGTTTTTAAGCACTTCAACACTTGTAACGTGGCGGAAACGGTTGGGAATAACGTTACCCTTTTTGTCCTTTTTATCGGGAAGTGTTGATTCCCTTACCATAAATTCGTTATTGCCAAGCGGCTGAATTTCAAGATAATCGTAATATTCGGCAATACGGATAAGCTCTTCTTCGGGTTTGTTTTCCAAAACTGCTTGGAACAATTCGCCCGCCTCGCAAGCCGAGCCCACAATAAGACCCTCGCGGTACTGATCCAATTCGCTTTTTAAAATAAGGGGACGACCCTTATAATAATTTATGTGCGAATCGGAAACCAATTTATAAAGATTTTTAAGACCAACAAGGTTTTTAACTAAAATAATTTGGTGGTAGCGTTTAATTTGTCTTGTATTCGCTTCGTTAACGTTTATCTTGCTATCGTCAACAAAGTAGCCTTCCATACCGTAAATGAGCTTAAAATCGCCGCCCGATTTACGTATACCCTTAACCGCACCTGCCGCCGCAGGATAAGCCTGCACAACACCGTGGTCGGTAATAGCAATTGCCTTATGACCCCATTTGTAAGCCTGATTTATAAGGCTTTCCGCCGAGCAAACGGCATCCTTTTCGGACATATTGGTATGACAATGCAGTTCAATTCGTTTTTCACCTTCGTAATCGTCGGTTTCACTATAGCTTTGTACCACCGCCATTGCATTAGGCTTTAAAATAAACTCTTTTTTATAGTTATCAAACTCGTAAAAACCGCGAATAATCAAGAAGTTGCCGTTTTTAACCTGGGCTACGGTATCCATTTTTTTAACGTCCACAAACATTGAACAGTTTATAGAATTCGTATAATCCGAGAAAGAAAAGCTTAAAACATTGCTTTCGCCACGCTTGGTGTTAATTTTGCGTGTTTCAACGCCAAAAACCTCACCCCAACAGCAAATCTCACTATCCTCAGGGCTTACTTCGATCATCGGTTTTGTGTTGCTGAAATCGGTTCTTCTGCCGTAAAACTGAATAGGATTATCTAAATACACAATGCCGTTTTTGGGCTTGTCATTACGCTTTTCGAAGCCGATTTTCTTTTCTTCAGCCTTTTTAGCGGGTTTTGAAGCGGCAACCACAACGGGCGCTTCGGGTGGTGGCAATTCCATTTCAACGTCTTCCAATTGTCCCACAAACTCAAGGTCTACATCCGCACCAAAACGGTTTTTTGCGACAATGCAAAAGTCCGAAGTGAAATGACTTTCAAGTATCTTTTCATAACCGCCGTGCTTTAAGGTTATTACAACGCGATTATCTAAAAGTTCATACTCCGCACCCGATAAATAGCCGTTAACCGCAGGGTTTTTAATTTTTAATTCAGCCGCAATGTCGGCACAAGCCTCGGCCGATAAACCGCCCGAAACCACAACCTTAAGCTCTAACGTTTTAAGCTGCAAGGCCGAACGCAAAGCGGTATTTATTTTAATTTGTAATTCGTTTGTTATGTAATCGGGACTTTCTATTACAAGATCTAAAAATCTATCTTCAATCTCTAAATTACATTTTGTTAGTACTGCATTTTGAAGATTTTTCGCTATTTCATCCGAAAATATGCCCGAAAATACATCCAAAAACCTGGGGGTAGCCATTTTCACAACTCCGTTACATTTTTTCTATTTCTTCTACTAATCTATCAACTAGCTCGTTTTCTTGCAATTTGGCAACAATCTCGCCCTTTTTAAAGAGCACGCCGCAGCCCTTACCGCCTGCGATACCAACATCAGCGGCGCTTGCTTCACCGGGGCCGTTTACAACACAGCCCATTATAGCCACAGTTATATTTTTATTTACGTTTTTAAGGCGTTCTTCCGCCTCTTTAGCAATGCCGATTAGGTCAATTTCAGTTCTGCCACAGGTGGGGCAAGACACAAATTTAATACCGTCATTTCTAATACCGATAGCCTTCAAAAGCTTAATACCCGCTTCAACCTCTTTTACCGGGTCGTCGGTTAAAGATACACGGATTGTGTTACCAATACCGCGAAGCAACAATCCGCCAATGCCTGCCGCCGATTTAATAACACCCATACTCTCGGTTCCTGCTTCGGTAACGCCTAAATGCAAGGGATATTTACACTTTTCGGCTGCTAATTCATAAGCCTTATACATTTTAAATGTGTCAGAAGATTTAAGTGACAAAACAATATCGGTAAAATCGAACTTTTCGAGTAGTGAAATGTGATAAAGTCCGCTTTCTACCATAGCTTCGGGTGTAACACCGCCGTATTTTGCCAAAATTTCCTTTTCGAGCGAGCCCGAATTTACACCGATTCTAATGGGCACTCCCGCTTTTCTGCAAGCATCGGCAACTAATTTTACCTTATCATCCGAGCCGATATTACCTGGGTTTATGCGCACCTTGTCAACACCCATTGCCACGCTTTCAAGCGCTAGGCGATAATCAAAATGAATGTCGGCTACCAAGGGGATTTTTATAGCTTCCTTTAAAGCCTTAACTGTTTGCAAAGCTTCAGTATCGGGCACGGTAACACGCACAATATCACAGCCTGCGGCTTGAAGCCTCAAAGCTTGCTCAACGTTACCCTTAACGTCGTGTGCGGGAACGCAAAGCATTGACTGCACAGATATTGGTGCGCCGCCGCCGATAAAGGTGTTGCCAACCTTAACCTTTACAGTTTGCTCATTAGTAAACATAAACTTCTCCTATTTTAAAAAATAAGTCCCAAAATATCCTTTGCAACTATTAGCAGCATAAAGCCGAACAAAAGCACAAAGCCAACCGTATGCACTAATGATTCAAACTTTTGGGGAACGGGTTTTCTAAAAATCATTTCGTACAAAATAAACATAAGTCTGCCGCCGTCAAGCGCGGGGATGGGCAACAAATTAAAGATACCTAAATTTATGCTAATAAATGCCATCATTGGCAATAAACTTGCAAGGTTTTGCTTAGCCATATCAGCTAATGCTACGGTAACGCCTACCGGACCCGAAACCTGACTTATACCGTATTTACCGCTTAGTAAATCCACAAGGCTTCGCCAAATTACCACACTATAAGAGGCCGCTGTTTTAACGGTATTTGTAATATAACTGCCTACCGTCTTTTTTTGACCGTAAACCGCAAAATCTATCGTTAATACGTCCATTCCTTGCACTTTTTCGCTTGCAAACTCAACGTCCTTAAGCTCAACCTTTTTGCCGTCACGCTTTACGGTTATATCAATCTTACTATCCTTTACGTTGGTAAAAGCATAGCTTAAATCGTTTATAGCAATAATTCTTCTGCCGTCAACCGCAATAATGGTGTCATCAATCTGCAAGCCGCTGTTAACACTTACTGCGTTTTCTTCAAAACTGCCAACGGTGGTGGTGTAAAAGGCTTCGGATGGTGCTAAGATAATGGCCACAATTATAAGACCTAATAAAAGGTTAAAAACCGCACCCATTACAACAATTAAAAACCTGCGCCAAGCCGCCTTATTACAAAAAGCACGGTCGTCGGCACTGGTTTCATCCTCGCCCTCCATAGCGCAATAGCCACCTAAGGGAATAAGATTAAATGAATATTTGGTTTCTTTGCCTTGCTTTGAAAAGATTTTCGGGCCAAAGCCTACTGCAAATTCATTAACACGAACGCCCAAAAGCTTAGCCGAAATAAAATGGCCGAATTCGTGTATGATTATTAAAATTAAAAACAAAAGTATTGCCACTAAATACGGCCATACGTTATTCCATAATGCTAAAATGTTAATCACCCAAATTATAATTTATTAAGCACACATTCGCGTGCAAGCTTATCTGCTTCGAGGATATCCTCTAGCGTAAACTCTTTTTTATTTTGCGCCGACAAGAGCGCTTTTTCCACAAGTTCTGCAATTTGTAAGAATTTTATTTTACCTTCTAAAAACAATTTTACTGCCTGCTCGTTAGCACCGTTAACGGCGGTGGGTTTAAGACCGCCTTCGGTAATTGCCTTTATACAAAGGGGCAAGCAACGGAAGGTATCGGTATCCGGCTTTTCGAAGGTTAAAGTACCGATTTCCGATAAAGATAAATGCTCAAAAGCGTAGTCGCTTCGCTCAGGATATGTGAGCGCGTACTGAATAGGAAGGCGCATATCAGGTGTGCCTAATTGTGCTATAACCGCACCGTCTGAAAATTCCACACCGGAATGCACAATGCTTTGCCTATGCACCAAGACCTCAATATCCTTTGCGGGAAGTCCAAAAAGATGCACCGCTTCAATCACTTCAAGCCCCTTGTTCATTAAGGTGGCCGAATCGATAGTAATCTTAGCGCCCATCGACCAGTTGGGGTGGTTAAGCGCTTCCTTTACGGTTACGTTTTCGAGTTCTTCACGAGTTTTGCCGTAAAACGGGCCACCCGAAGCTGTGAGTAAAATTTTTCTAAGGCTTTTTTGGAGTGAGCCCTGTAATGACTGAAAAATCGCCGAATGCTCACTATCAACAGGCAAAATTTTAACGCCC
>JAFVTJ010000148.1 GCA_017503305.1 Clostridia bacterium | reverse complement strand
GTGCTATAATACAACTAACCGATAAATAAGAATTTGATGGAGATTAAATATGAGTAAAAAAATAATTGCTATTGGCGGTGGAGAAAACGGTCGATTACGTTCAAACGGCACACGATATCCCTATGAACTTGCAAATCAAGATAAGGAAATTATTAGACTTACAGGTAAAGAACACCCTAATTTTTTACTGATAGCACATTCGCAACCACTTGAAAGACAAGAAGGATATTTTCAAGTAATGGTTGATATATACGGCAAAATATATGGTTGTCCTTGTAAAGACTTGAAAGGCGATAAGTTATCAGATAAGGAATATGTTAAAGAAATAATCGAATGGGCTGATATCATTTTTGAGGGTGGTGGGAATACACTCGATATGATTAAGCTTTGGAAAGAGACTGGTTTTGATGAAATATTAAGACAAGCGTGGGAAAATGGCAAAGTAATGTGTGGAGTTTCTGCGGGAGCGAATTGCTGGTTTAAAGAATGTTCATCCGATTCAATGAAAATCAAATACGGTGATGACCAACCGTTGATTGGTATGGAATGTTTGGGTTTTGTTGATGGATTGCTTGTCCCTCATTGTGATGAAGAGGGTAGGCTGGAAAATGTCAAGGATTTATTGAAAACCAGTCAACAAATCGGTTTATCTCTATCTAATTGCACCGCACTGGAAATTGTTGATGACCAATATAGATTAATAACAAGTGATGCGTCATATCACAATATCCAAGCTTATGGCTTAAAATCATATTGGGAAGATGGAGAATATTTACAAGAAAAAATCGATGATTCTTTAAAGTTTAAACCTTTGAAAGAATTATTATCTAAGAATATCAATAGTGGTGTGAACTGAAATCACCAAATTCCATTTTATTGAATAGATGATATTTGTTTAGAAAAGGGTTTTAGGTTCTCCTAAAAAGTGGAAGATGTGATATATATTTTCCCTGCTTGTTACGGTATGAAACAAAATAAAAAGCCTCCCTTGTGTAAAGGGAGGTGGCAAAAATCTTTGATTTTTGACGGAGGGATTGTTAGGTATCTGCACTTAACAATCCCCCAGTCTTTTTGCTTTGCAAAAATCCAGCCCCCTTTACACAAGGGGGCCTTTTTACTGTCCTTAACTGTACAACCCATATGGTCGGGGTTTTTTGTTTTATTTGCAAAATTCTTCTATATAATCGCTGATTGCTTTTTCAATTATTTGCACCGCGTTGTCGCGGCCCATTACCTCGTTAACCGCGGTTTGCTTGTTTTCAAGGCTTTTATAAACGGTAAAGAAGTGGCTCATTTCTTCAAAAATGTGGGCGGGAAGCTCGCTAATATCGGTATAATGGTTATAGGTTGGGTCGTTTACGGGCACAGCGATAATTTTCTCGTCGCCCTGACCGTTATCTATCATAGAAATTACACCAATCGGCTTTGCTTTAACAAGTGTCATTGGTTCAAGTGTTTCGGCGCACAACAAAAGAACGTCCAGCGGGTCGCCGTCGTCACCGTAGGTGCGCGGAATAAAGCCATAGTTTGCGGGATAGTGGGTTGAGGTGTAAAGTATACGGTCAAGGATTATATGACCTGTTTCCTTATCAAGCTCATACTTCTTTTTGCTGCCCTTTGAAATTTCTATAACACAGATAAATTCTTCTGCGGCAATTCTTTTTGGTGAAATATCGTGCCAAATGTTAGACATTTAAAGTCCTCCTTAAAATAGACGGTTTTACCTTTGCAAACCTAAATTGTGCTTAATTTATTCCCGAGGTCATAAATTCGTTATATTTTTTAAGCACTTCCTTCGGCTTGCCAACCATATTAATTTCGCCCTTGTGGAGCCAAATTATGCGGTTACACATAGAAGCCAAGGTATCAAGGTTGTGCGAAATCATAATAACCGTACGGTCCTTATCCATAATAAGCTCTTTCATTTTTTGGTGGCTCTTTTTCTTAAAGCGGGCGTCGCCAACGCTTAAAACCTCGTCAACGAGCAGAATATCGGTATCAAGTATAGCCGTAATAGCAAAAGCCAAGCGCGAATGCATACCGCTTGAATAGCTGCTAACCGGTTTATCAATAGCCTTGCCAAGCTCCGAAAATTCGATAATTTCCTTCATTTTGGATTTTATTTCCTTTGCGGTAAAGCCCATTAAAAGTCCCGAAAGCATTATATTAACGCGGCCGGTTAATTCCTTTTGAAAGCCAACGCCAATTGCCAACAAGGATACAGAGTTGCCGAAAAGGTTAACCGTACCCTCGTCGGGCGAGATTATACCCGCAAGGCAGCGAAGTGTTGTGGACTTGCCGCTACCGTTTTGGCCGATAAGGCCCACAATTTCACCCTTGTAAATATCAAACGAAACGCCCTTAACCGCGTGCTCGCGAACGGTGCGCTTTGAAGGCTTTAAAAGCTGTTTTAGCTTTACAGGCTCCATTGTTCTGTAATTTATTTTTAAGTTCTTAACTTCAATAGTTTTTTCCATCATAATATCTTACCGTAATTATTTTCATTTTTGTAAACTACCGCAACGCCCACAGCCGATAACACAGCGCCAACCGCTGTCCAAATGCCAAGCATTATCCAGTCGGGTTGGGCGCCGTACATTAAGGCTTTGCGGCAACCCTCCATTGCAAGAGCAACGGGGTTGATATCAAGCAAAATTTTGCCGTACGGCTTAAGGGCGGCAATATTATAAAACACGCCCGAAAGATAGAATACCAAGCGTAAGCCTATACGCACAATTTTTGAAAGGTCTTGCACGTATACACCACAGTGCATAACAATACATCCAAAGCCAAAGGTTACAAGTGCCAGCATAATAAGGCATGGTATTATAAGCACTATATGCCAGCTTGGCATTATGCGGTAATAGGCCACCAAACCCAAACAAATACCTAAAGATATTGCCATTTTAAAGGCGTTAACCATCATAACCCTTATATATATAAGGTACTTGGGTAAATAAATCTTGGTTACAATACCCTTGTTTTGCTTTAAAAGGGTTGCGCTGGAAGACATACACTTGTTAAAAAAATTCCACACAGTAAGGCCTAAAAAGACAAACAAGGCAGCGTAATCTAATTTTTTGTGAAAAACCTCTTCGGCGATAAACTTATAGATAAGCATAAAGCAAAACGGCTCTAAAACCCACCAAAACCACGCAAGGTAGGAGCCCGCAACCTCACTTTTAAGCGAAGCCTTTGTAGAATGGACCAAATATTTTTTATATTTAATTAAATCGTTAAAAAATCTTTTTAAAAACATTAGTCTTACCTTTCTTAATGGTCTCCACTGTAAAAGTGGTGCTTTATAACCCTGTTTTCCTCAGGGGGCGGAGTCATATAATCGCCGTAAATAGTGGTTAAAATTTCATCATAACCCACGGGTACGGGCATTTTAACGTCCTCAAAATCCCACCAAAGCATTTTATCGTAGCATTCGCTTCGGCAAATTTGGCTTTTTAAGGGATGGTAAGAAGAAAAGGTTGCCATGTAAGGCTTTTTACCACTGCCAAAGCAGGTGAAATTCTTTTGTAGTCCCTTGTGAATAGCCTTTACCGAATAAAAGTTTGAAACAAATTTAAGTATTTTACCATAAAAATGCGGTGGCTTGCGAAGACCCAATTTATAGGAAAGCATACCGCGATAAAACCTGATAAGAAAACCGGTTTTTTTAATTTTAAAGCTCATTTTTTCAGGGACAAATTCCATTGGGAAAATATCAATATAAGGCCCGTTATTTTGGGTTAGGTGGGAAATATGCGACTGACGGAATGAGAAATCCCCCGTAAGCTGTCTTACCTTAATAAAGGGCGACCAATAGTTATCCACTGTTGTGGGATGCTGGACTTGATATTTATCGGCAAGCTCTTCCTGGGCCACCTTTAAAAAGCGTTCGTACTCGCTTCTTTCCATAATTAAATCCACGTCGTCATCCCACGGGATAAAGCCCTTGTGGCGAATAGCGCCCAAAAGCGTACCCTCGCCCAAGAAGAACTGAATATCGTGCTTTTTGCAAACCTCGGCAACGTCCTTTAAAATGGCTAGCTCCAAAGCTTGAAGCTGGTGTATTTCTTCTAAAATTTTATTTTCTTCCATAATGCACCCTCTTTAAACAAGGCTAATGATAAATCGCGCCAATTGGTCGGCACAGTTTTCGGTTGAAACGCTCAAATATTTTTTGGTAAACATTTGTGTCTTAGAAAAATCGTATTCCTTTTCCAAAATACGCTTTAAATCATCTTTATTTTCGGTAACGTAAGGGCTAATTGCTTCGGAAAACAGGTCCAAATTAAGACCGTTATTTTGGCTATAATCCTTATAGTCGTACAAATAGTAGTAAACCTTTTTGTTTCTAAGCATTGCTTCAAAGCCCATACCCGAATAGTCGGTAACAAGGCTATCGCAGACCTTCATCCATTCGAAAGAAGAAAAGCTTTCATCACAAATAACGCGCTTGTCCACCTTATCGGCAATACCGTATTTATCGGCAGGATGAAGCTTTACAACCACGTTATATTTGCCAAAATCCACCGTTTTTTCTATCCACGAAAGGTCAACCTGCTCACCGCGGAAGGTTGGAGCATATAACAAAATCGGTTTTTCGAAAACAGTCGGGTAAATTTCTTTAATAGCGGCGTGATTTTGCGGACTTTTTAAAATATATTCAATTCTGGGCAAGGGTAACAAAACCATTTTGTCACCTTCTGCACCAAAAAATTCACAAAGTACCCTGCCCGAAGCCTCGCTACAGGCGATGATATGGGTATAATTTTTGTGCATACACATAGCCTTTGCGGTTGAAGACTTGTGTCCCCACGGCTTATCGAGTGCGCCATAGCCAAATTTTTTAACAATGTTGAGGGCGTGCCACAGCTGTACAAATTTTTGGTCTTTTTTGTGCTTTAAAACACACACCGCAATGTTATAGCCGTCTATTACCACCACGCGCGAGGTGGCGATGTGATACATTTGTGCCAAAATGTGAAAAGCGTAAGCGATTTTACCCTTAAGCGAAGGTGCAATCATTTTGCAAAGCATTTTAACTTCGCCCTTAAAGCCCTGTGCCTTTATAGCTTTTTCTAAATACTCAAAATCAACCGAAGGAGTATTGCTTTGACGGCTTAAAAAGGTAATTTTTTCCTTGGGCTTTAAGAAAAGCTTAAAAAAGAAATAGGCCACGCGCAAAGCAGAAACTGCCAAAAAGAGTATAGCCTTCAACTAATCACCCACCATTGCACATAATTATACTATTATATTATAGCATCTTTATAATATTAACACAATATATTTTTTATTTTGAATAATAAAATTTTTTGTGTCCAAAATAAAAAAAACACTTTACAATTTGGTTTTTGTGTGCTATACTGTGATAGCTTACGTATACTATGCTTTAGGCGTCTGCCCTTTGGGATTCACTAATGACCTTTGGCTTGGTTTACGCAGGTTGATTTTAAATCTTATAAAGGAGTGAAAACACAATGACTAAAGACGTTAAGAATCAGGTTTTAGCTGAATACGCTACACACGAAGGCGACACAGGTTCACCTGAAGTTCAAATTGCTCTTCTTACCACAAGAATCAACGAACTTAACGATCACCTTAAGGCTCATCCGAAGGATAAGCATTCTTACCGCGGTCTTCTCAAAATGGTAGGTCACAGAAGAAACCTTCTTGCTTACCTTATGAAGAACGACGTTGAAAGATATCGTTCTATCGTTAAGAGACTCGGTCTTCGTAAGTAATTTACGCAAAATAAGGCAGGCTGTGTTATGCAGTCTGCCTTGTAAAATATTTAAAACAAAATGGGATTTTCGTGATTTAGCGGTAAATCGAGTGCCTAAAGGCTTTTAGGTATTGGCTTTATTGCTAACCGAATGTCTCAAATTTAAAAAAGGAGAATAAAAATGTTCGAAAACTACAAAGTTTATGAAACCACCCTTGCAGGCAGACCTTTAAGACTTGAAACAGGTATGATGGCAGGCCTTGCAAATGCGGCAATTATGTCTTGCTATGGCGACACACGCGTACTTTGTACCGTTACCGCTTCGGCAAAGCCCCGCGAAGGCGTTGACTTTTTCCCGCTTTCAGTTGACTATGAAGAAAAAATGTATTCAGTAGGCCGTATCCCCGGCTCTTTCACACGCCGTGAAGGTAAGGCAAGCGACAAGGCTGTTTTGGCTTCCCGCTGTATTGACCGTCCTATCCGCCACTTGTTCCCCAAGGATATGCGTAACGATTGCTCGGTAGTGGCTACCGTTATGTCGGTTGACCCCGACTGCTCACCCGAAGTTGCGGCTGCTATCGGTGTATCGGCTGCTATCGCTATTTCGGACATCCCTTGGGCCGGTCCTATCTCCAGCGTAAACGTAGGTTTGGTTGACGGCGAAATTGTTATCAACCCCACACTCGAACAAAGAGCAAAGACCGACCTTAACTTAACCGTTTCTTCCACCGCTGATTTGGTTGCTATGATTGAAGCCGGCGGTAACGAAATTCCTGACGACCTTATGTTCGACTGCATTATGGCAGGTCACGAAGTTAACAAGGAAGTTGTTAAGTTTATTAACGGCATCGTTGCCGAAATTGGTAAAGAAAAGTTCCAGTTCCAGTCAAACGATCCCGATCCCGCAATTATGGCAGAAATTGAAGAATTCTGCATTGAAGACGTTAAAAAAGCGCTTGATACCGACGACAAGTTAGTACGTGACGCCGCTTTACTTCCTATTTACAACGCTGTTCACGAAAAGTTTGATGAACGCTTTGAGGGAAATGAAGGCAAACTTGACGAAATTATGTACCTTGTTCAAAAGCACGTTGTTCGCGCTTGGCTTAAGGATGAAAAGAAGCGTGTTGACGGCCGTGGCATTGATGAAATCCGTCCGCTTGATGCAAAGGTTGACCTTCTTCCACGTGTACACGGTAGCGGTATGTTCACCCGTGGTCAAACTCAGGTACTTTCAATCGCAACTTTAGCTCCCGTAAGCGAAGCTCAAAAGCTTGACGGTCTTGACGAAGAAGTTTCTAAGAGATATATCCACCACTACAACTTCCCGTCCTACTCAGTAGGCGAAACCAAGCCTTCACGTGGCCCCGGCAGACGCGAAATCGGTCACGGCGCTTTGGCTGAAAAGGCTTTAGTTCCCGTAATCCCCAGCATTGACGAATTCCCCTATGCAATCCGCGTAGTATCGGAAGTTCTTTCTTCAAACGGTTCTACTTCACAGGGTTCAATTTGTGGCTCTACCTTAGCGCTTATGGCTGCAGGTGTTCCGCTTAAGGCCCCCGTTGCAGGTATTTCTTCCGGCCTTATCACCGGTGACGAAGGCGTTTACGGCGACTTTATGACAATGGTTGATATCCAAGGTCTTGAAGACTTCTACGGCGATATGGACTTTAAGGTAGCAGGTACTCACAAGGGTATC
>JAFVTJ010000147.1 GCA_017503305.1 Clostridia bacterium | reverse complement strand
CGCACATCAACTGAGGTTTTTGTATGCTATTTAGGTACGCTTGCAAGCGAAAAAATGGTAGAAAAAATAAAGCGGAGAATAGGTAAAATCGATATCGACGGTATTTTAGACACAAATTATATAATCGAGCAAATAAGCGATAATAAGTATTCGCTTTTTAAAACAAGCGGCAGCACCGAACGCCCCGACGTTGTGGCGGCAAGACTGCTTGAAGGTAGGGTTGCGATAATTGTTGACGGAACGCCAATGGTGGCAACCGTGCCTTACTTGTTTTCGGAAAATTTTCAGTCAGACGAGGATTATTACCAAAGCTTTCTTTTAAGCTCGGCCGAAAGGCTGCTTCGCTATTTTTGTTTTGTGCTTAGTATTAGCATACCTGCGGTATTTATTGCGGTATCAACCTTGCATCGCGAGCTTTTACCTACCGAATTTGCCATTACCGTAATGCAGCTGCGCGGTGGTGTACCGTTTACGCCTTTTGGAGAGTGTCTTGTTATGATACTTGTATTTGAAATTTTAAAAGAAGCAGGTATTAGAATGAGCCAAAATTTAGGTCACGCGTTAAGTATTGTCGGGGGCTTGGTTGTGGGTCAAGCGGCGGTAGAGGCCCGTATTATAAGCTCTCCTATACTAATAGCGGTGGCGCTTTCGGGTATAGCGGGATTAATGCTTCCGCGCCTTAAAACAGCGGTTTTTTATTTAAGAATAGGTCTTGTTTTGCTTTCGGCCGCTTTGGGACTTTACGGTTACTTTGCAGGATTGTTGTTTTTAATGGTTTATATTTTTTCGCTTTCTTCCTTTGGGATGGATTACACCTTGTCACTTAAAAAGGCTAATCTGCAAAGCCTTAAGGATAGCGTTATTCGTGCATCTTGGAGTAATATGAAAAAACGCCCCTTTTTTAACCACAATATAGTTAGAAAGGGGGAGGGTAAAAAGTGAAAAAATTCTTTTTGGTTGTGGTTTTATTGCTTTTGCTGTGCGGCTGCCAAAAAACTAAACCCGAATATTTGGTTTCAAGCATTGGGTTTGATAAAAAGCAAAACAATTATACCGTATTTTTTGAAACGGTAATAATCAATACTGAAAACACCTCCCAAAGCCTTAAGGTTTTAAAGGGCGAAGGGGAAAGCATTGAAAAAGCCGTAGCACAAATAAAACGGCAATGCACCCAACCGCTTTTGTTGTCGCACAGTGGGGTTATTGCCGTAGGTGAAGGTTTAAACCGGGATGATTTAAAGCAAATTTGCGAATATGCCTTAAAAGAAGAAATAACCCTTTCGGCATTTTTTATTAAAACCAAAAGTGCCCAAAAGCTTCTTGAAGTAAAGCCCGTGTCATCGGCATGCGTGGGGTACGACATAATGGGTTTAATCAAGCAAAATAAACCGTATAAAAATCGGTTTTTTGAGCTTATAAATGCCGACTTTAAGGCAACTTTGCCTGAAATAGCCCTTAAAGTAGGGGGACTTTATTTTGAAACGGAGCAATAGTTTATATAATAAGCATTTTCTTTGCTTGGCGGCGCTATTTGTTTTGGGCAACGGGGTAATTACAGCCCCTTTTTTAAGCGCAAACCGTTTTAGCTTTTTATCCTTTTTGTTGTCGTTTGCTTTGGCAATTTTAGTGGCATTTTTGGCCTTTTTTATACCGGTTAATAAGCTTACCGCTATACCGTTTATCCTTTTGAGTCTTTATTGTGTGGGCGATACCGGCATAACCTTTATAAAATTTATTAAAGCGAACCTTTTGCCTAAAACCGCACCTTTTTTAATTGCTTTGCCGTTTATACTGATATTGGGATATATGGCTTTTCAAAGGCTTTCGGCAGTTTTAAAGCTTTGCTTTGTTTTCTTTTTTGTGGTATTGGGGGTTATATTGCTTTTCTTTTTTGCCACCTTAAAGGATTTTAATATAAAAAATATATTTATATACGAGTTACCAAGCGTGAGATTGGTTTTAGAGCAAATGTACCCATTTATTAAAACGGTGGTTTTGCCAATTTTATTGCTGCCCGTGTTGGCAGGGGATTTGGCAGTAAAAAAGGGTGCGAACGTTTTGGGTGTGGCGGTAGGATGCGCGCTTTTTGGAGTGTGTATTCTAAATTCGGTGCTACTGTTTGGTATAGATTTTGCGGCCGCTTTGCCTTATCCCTATTCGGCGGCAGGCAGTACGGTTACCTTTGGTAATTTATTTACCCGTATGGATGGGCTTTTGTATTTTGTTTATTTGGTATCCTGTGTTACAAAATGCATTGTGGGAATAGAGGTAATAAAAAAATCAAGGAGCGTTTTTGCTCCTTGATTTTTGCTATTTTAGTTCAATTATAAGGCCTAAATTTCCGCGTTCGCCTTTTGTTGCGCGGTGGGAATGAAGTGTTTTGGCATTACAGCAGGTGCATATATCTGAAAGATCTATATTTTCTTCCAAAATACCTGCATTTAAAAGTATTTGCTTATTGGCTTCCACCAAATTTAGCATATATTTTCCGTTACCCTTATCGGTAAAAATCTTGCTTAAATCTAAGTATTCAATTTCCGAAAAAGCCTCAAAAACGGGGGCGTCAACCTCGTAACAGCATTTGTTTATGCAAGGGCCAATACCCGCGATAATGTCGTTAGGGTTGCAGCCAAAATTTTCAACCATTTTGTCAACCGTAACCTTGCCGATTTGCTGTACAGTGCCGCGCCAACCTGCGTGGGACGTGGCAACAACCTTTTTAACGGGGTCGCAAAAAACCAAGGGTGTGCAATCAGCATATTGAGTGACAAGCGCAACGCCGCTCTCGTTTGTGATAAGGCCGTCAACGTCACAAAAGCCATCTTTAAACATCCCTTTCCCGCAATCGTTTTTTTTCACAATTTCAACGTTGTTTGTGTGGGTTTGGGCCGACAAAACCAGGTGGTTTATATCAATGCCTTCGCACTCGCAAAGCCTACGGTAATTTTCCAAAACGTTTTCACGCTTGTCGCCGTTTAAAAAGCTTAGGTGCATACTTTTATATCTGCCTTCACTTACACCACCAATTCTTGTTGAAAAAAGGTGGTTTACAATACCTGACTTTTCAAACTTTGGAAAGGTTAAATAGGTAACACCGTTTTTATGGTTTATATTAAGTGTGTTCGATTTCATACTAAAAATCCTTATTTAATGGTTTTTGTAAGCTTTTCGTAAGAGTTGAAAATTTCGGCAGTATCCTTATAAGCGTGTTTGTAAACCTCAATAATACTTGAGCCTTTAAAT
>JAFVTJ010000146.1 GCA_017503305.1 Clostridia bacterium | reverse complement strand
GATACGTATCTTAATATGAGCGACAACCGTTGCGCTATAATTACGGGTCCTAATATGGCGGGTAAATCCACTTATATGCGCCAAACCGCGCTTATTACCTTAATGGCGCAAATGGGTTGCTTTGTACCGGCCGAAATTGCCGAAATCGGCGTAGTTGATGCAATTTTCACTCGTGTTGGTGCATCGGATGATTTGGCTTCCGGTCAGTCAACCTTTATGGTTGAAATGAGTGAGGTTGCTTCAATTCTCAAAAATGCAACCAAGAACAGTCTATTAATACTTGATGAAATTGGTCGTGGGACCTCTACTTTTGACGGTATGTCTATTGCGCGCAGCGTTTTAGAATACGTCGCAAATAAGCGTAAACTTGGCGCTAAGGCCTTGTTTGCTACTCACTACCACGAGCTTACTGTAATGGAAGACCAGCTTAGTGGTGTTAAAAACTATAATATTGCTGTTAAAAAACGTGGCGACGATATTACCTTCTTACGCCGTATTGTTCCAGGTGGCGCTGACCGCAGCTATGGTATTGAGGTTGCAAAATTAAGCGGTATACCAACATCGGTTATTGAACGCGCTAAAGAAATTTTGCACGAAACCGAAACTAACGGTGTGGTGACCTATCAAACCACAAGCAATGCCGATATGCAGCTTCCGCTTGATTTGCAAAACGCTCAAGATATTTTAAAAGAGCTTAATAGCATTGACGTTAATACCTTAACTCCTATCGAGTCAATGCAAATTTTATTTGAAATTTGTAAAAAAGCAAAAGAAATATAGAAAAGAGGTGCTAAAATGCCAAAAATCAATCTTCTCAGCAAGCAAGTAAGCGAGCTTATCGCCGCAGGCGAGGTTGTAGAAAGACCCGCCTCGGTTTTAAAGGAGCTTATTGAAAACTCAATAGATGCAGGCGCCACCATTATTACTGTTGAAATTAAAAACGGCGGTATTTCTTATATGCGCATTACCGATAACGGTTGCGGTATTTCTGAAGAAGACGTGCCCTTGGCATTTATGCGCCACGCAACAAGTAAAATCACTAACAGTGATGATTTGAACTCCATTTCCACCCTAGGCTTCCGTGGTGAAGCTTTAGCGGCAATTTCTTCAGTTAGTAGGGTTAAATTACTGACCAAAACCGCCGATTCCGATTTAGGCACCCTTTTTGAAATTGAGGGTGGGGAACAAATGGAATATTCACCAACCGGTTGCCCTAACGGCACAACAATCATTATAAGCGATTTATTTTATAACACCCCCGCACGTATGAAATTTCTTAAAAAGGACGTTTCCGAAGCAAACGCTTGTGCAAACGTTATCGATAGAATCGCACTATCGCATACTGAAATTTCTTTTAAATTCATTCGTGACGGTAAGCAGGTTTTGTCAACAAATGGCGACAAAAACCTTAGAAACGCCGTTTACAGTATTTTGGGTCGTGAATTTTCTTCAAATTTAATTGATGTAAATTCAACAACCAATACTATTTCCGTTTCGGGTCTTATCTGCAAGCCGTTTGCTTGTAAGGCAACCAGAAACAATCAATATACATTCTTAAACGGTCGTCTTGTTCGTTCGGGTACTGTTATTGCCGCTGTTGAACAAGCTTATAAAAACAGCGCAATGATTGGTAAATTCCCTTCATTTGTACTCTATTTAACCGTTCCGTTTGACACTGTTGACGTTAACGTGCATCCGGCTAAAACCGAAGTGCGTTTTTCGGATGAAAAGGTTGTTTTCGAAGCGGTATATGCTGCAGTTAAAAATTCTCTAAGCAGCGGAGATACCCGTCCCGAAATTAAAACACCACAAGCAACCTTTAACCAGTTTGAACGATTAAGTGTTCCGCAGTTTAAGCAAGCGGTTTTTGAGTCTGCTCCTGCAGAAACCACTAAACCGAAAGCTTCAAAAACTAATTTGGTTTTTGAAACACCCGAAAAGCCCGAATTTACAAAATCAACCCTTTTTGTTGATATAAATCCCGAACCTAAGGCCACCAATTATCAACCGCCTCAAAATATAAAAGTTGATAACTCCGAGCCGATCGTTCCTATTTTAGAGCCCGAAAAAGAGGCAGTTATAATTATTGGCGAAGCTTTTAACACATACATTGTGGCACAAATGGACGAAAGTGTCTTCTTAATTGATAAACACGCCGCACATGAACGTATTTTGTTTGAAAATTTAAAAAAATTACACAAAATTGAAGTGCAAGTTCTCTTAACACCCATTACGGTAACTTTAAATAAAAATGAATATAACACGATTATAGAGAATGCCGATATTTTGCAACAATGCGGTTTTGAGGTTGAAGATTTTGGTATAAATTCACTTGCGGTTCGTGCAGTTCCTACCACGCTTGTTGATGAGGATTTATCGCTCATTCTTTCTGAAATTGCTGAAAGTCTTATCAAAAGCGGCAAGGTTCAAATTGAACTTGAGGATAATTTATTCCACACAGTTGCTTGTAAGGCGGCAATTAAAGCAGGAAGTAAATTAAGCCTGCTTGAAATGCAAAATTTAGCCGAAAAGGTTTTACGTTCTAAGGAAATTATGTACTGTCCGCACGGACGACCCGTTGCATTTGAAATTAAGAAGCGCGAATTAGAAAAAATGTTTGGTAGAATACAATGATTAAGGCAATATTTATCGTAGGACCTACCGCTTCGGGTAAAACTAAGGCTTCAATTGAAATTGCGAAGCTTTTTGGTGGCGAAATAATTTCGGCCGATTCTATGCAAATTTATAAAGGCATTCACGTTGCATCTGCCGCGCCGGATGAGGATGAAAAGCAGGGAATACCGCATCATTTAATTGAATTTTTAGAATTAAATGAAGAATTTTCGGTTGCGGATTATGTAAAACTTGCAAGAGATAAGATTAGAGAAATTAACTCTCGTGGTAAATTACCCGTTATAGTCGGTGGTACAGGGCTTTATATTTCGTCGTTACTCTATAATATTGAGTTTACCGAGCACGACGTTGACCAAGACCTTAGAAGTGAATTAGAGGCGAAATTTGACGCCGTTGGTGGCGAAGAAATGCTTCGCAAGCTTTCAAGTTTTGACCCGGATTCTGCCAATCGGTTACATCCCAATAATCGCCGCAGAATAATCCGTGCTTTTGAAGTTTATTTGCAAACCGGCAAAACAATTACCGAGCAAAATCTTTTGTCTAAGCAAAACAAAAGCGAAATTGAACCGCTAATTATTGGTATTAATTTTACCGATAGACAAAAGCTTTATGACCGCATTAATTTGCGTGTTGATTTAATGATAAATAACGGCCTTTTAGACGAAGCAAAATCAACATATAATATGCGAAATAATAAGGGCGCATTTCAGGCCATTGGTCATAAAGAGCTTTACGATTATTTTGACGGCAACCTAAATTTAGAGCAAGCCGTTGAAAATTTGAAAATGCAAACCCGTAGATACGCTAAAAGGCAATTGACCTGGTTTAAGCGTGTAGAAAACGTAAGATGGTTTTATCCCGATAATGAAGATTATCTTGATAATATCATTACAACATGCAAACAATTTTTAAAGGAGGAATAGGCGAGTGAAAAGGTTTTCGCCACTAAAAATATTTATAATTTTAGTTTTGGCCGTTTTTCTATTTCGGCAAATATTTTTCACATTTTATAAGCCTATTTCTACCCAAACGGCTTTTTACCGCACAACAAATGACGGATTTGAAATTTCCGGTCTTGTGATTCGTAACGAAACCTATGTAAAATCCTCTAAAAGCGGTGTTTTACACTTTATGATAGAGGATGGCAATAAGGTTTCTAAAAATGGTATTATAGCCAACATTTATAAAAATGAAGATGCTTCAATCACCCTTAGTCAAATTGATTCTATTGAAAAAAAGATTGAAGATATTGAAGAAATTATCTCCTTTAATAACATTGAAGCCGCTAATTTAGAGGTTGCAAATGCAAACGTTAATACTAGCCTTGATAACTTGATTTTAGCTTCTTCTAACGGTAGCTTTTTTGAAACTTCTATCCAGTGTGATAGCTTGCTTTCTGCTTTAAACCGCCGTCAAGCCATATTGGGAGAAAATACCGATTTTAAGGATCAACTTAAAATTTTAAAAGCTGAATATAACGATTTAAAAAATTCTTTATCCAACCCTGTTGGAAAGATAAATTCTGATAAATCGGGCTATTTTTTGACCAAGGTTGATGGCTATGAAAACTGCTTTGATATTGATAACCTTGAGCAATTAACTCCGGAATTTTACAATAATATTTCTAAAAAGGACGTACCCGAAAACGTTATCGGCAAAATAGTTTCGGATTATGAATGGTATATTGCCGCAAACGTGCCTATTAGCCGTTCAATTAACTTTAAAGTTGGCGAAGCCGTTTCAATTCATACTGATATTAAATCGGTAACGCAACTGAGTTCTACAGTTAAGCAAATTAATATTTCAAAAGACGGCACAAATGCAGTAATTATTTTTGCTTGTAGTAATATAAATAGTGAGCTTGCGTCACTTCGAACCGCTTCTTTTACAGTTGTTAAACACGAATACAGCGGTCTTTACGTGCCTAGAAAAGCCTTGCGTGCGCCTGATTCTGTGCCCGGTGTTTACGTTTTAACCGGTATGCAAATTGAATTTAAACCGGTAGAAATCATCTATACAGGTGAAGATTATATTATTTGTAAAAAATCCGATTCTGACGATGCTTTACGTCTTTATGACCAGGTTGTAGTAATGGGGAAAAATCTTTATGATGGAAAAATTGTCAGCCAGTGAGTTTGACCAAAATTTTGAAAGCGTAATCAATAAGTTTGATAATGCGTTAGCTAAGGTTGGCAAAAATAGGGAAGACGTTATTCTTCTTGCTGCCACCAAAACTGTTGATATTGATACAATAAATTATGCTATATCTAAAGGCATTACCCACGTTGGCGAAAATAAAGTGCAAGAGCTTTTGCAAAAGCATGAAAATTTATCGCCCGTGCATGAACATTTTATCGGTCATTTGCAAACAAATAAGGTTAAGGACGTTATCGAAAGAGTAGAGCTTATTCAATCGGTCGACAGCCTTAAGCTTGCAAAGGAAATTTCTAAGCAATCATTAAAACACGGCAAGGTTATGAATATTTTGCTTGAAGTAAATATTGGCGGCGAGGATTCTAAGTGGGGCTTTAAGCCACAAGAGGTTGAATCTGCCGTGCGAGAAATTGCAACCTTTGAGGGTGTTAAAATTTGCGGTCTTATGACTATACCCCCAATTTGTGAAAATGATGACATAGCGCGTGAATATTTCCGCAAAATGCATAAACTGTTTATTGACATTGGTAAGCAAAATATAGATAATAGTAATATGGATATACTCTCTATGGGTATGTCGCAAGATTTTGATATTGCCATTGAAGAAGGTGCAAATTTAGT
>JAFVTJ010000145.1 GCA_017503305.1 Clostridia bacterium | reverse complement strand
GGCTCGGCATCGGCTAAAATCTTTCTTGTTATGCCGATAGTTTTGCCTATCACAAATACCTTAGGCATCTCCCCTTCACTCGTTATTTTAACCTACTGCATGGCCGACGGCTTTACCGACGTTATTTTACCTACTAACCCCGTATTGCTAATAGGTCTTTCAATGGCAAACGTATCTTACTTTAAGTGGCTTAAATGGACCTGGAAGCTACAATTGTTATTATTCTTTATATCAATATTAGTTTTACTTTTCGGCGTGCTTATAGGCTATTAAACCAAAATAAAGAAATCCCTTCACTCAGCGTGAAGGGATTTCTTTATTTCTTATAAAAGCTGTTGCCACCAATAAACTCTCTCACAATGCTTGTTGGGGGGATTTCGTCATCAATATCGGCTTCGGTTACGTAGTTCAAAAACTTAACAATAGTTCTCGCTCGGGTGTAATATTCGTCCGAAGCGCTTATCTCCTTAAGCAAGGGATAGATATACTTTTTAAGCACCGCAAGCTCGTACAAGGTAGAACTGTTAAAAATAACGTCGGCATTTTCTTGGAAGGGGAAAATCCATTTTCGTTCCCCACTTCGTACCGAATCCCACATGGATAGAGTCCTTTGCACACTGGCACCCCTTGTTGCATGGTCGCGCACAATGCGGCGCAATAATCTCAAATAGCTTGTTGGTATGCGGTTGTGGTGGTCAAGTGATAATGGCAAAAGCGGACTTACAAACATTTTAAAGACCAAATTCTTATCCAACTGCTTTGGTAAAAGCATTGGGTTAAGGCCGTGAATACCCTCAACAATAATTACCGAATTTTCCGAAAGAGTCAGCTTATGCCCATTCCAAACTCGTTTAGCAATAGTAAAATCAAAGCTTGGTAATTCAACCGTTTCGCCCGCAAGCAATAAGCTTAAATGCTCGGCAAAAAGCTTGGTATCAATGGTGTTAATGTGTTCAAGGTCAAGCTTACCGTCAGGGCCGGGAGCAATTTTGTCCCTATCGATATAATAGTCGTCAAGGCTTATAAGCACGGGTGCTTTTCCGTGAACTCTAAGTTGAGTTGCAAGTCGATTACCAGAGGTAGTCTTGCCCGAGGAGCTGGGCCCTGCAAGCATAACCGCCTTGGCACCTCTTTCGCATATCATATCGGAAATTTGTGAAAACTTCTTTTCGTGCAAGGCTTCATTAACCCGCACAAGTTCCCTAATTCGATTGCTTTCAACCATTTTGTTAAGGTCGGCCACCGTTTCGCAGCCCATAAGCTCGCCCCAACGCTTGCTTTCACGCGACACACTAAAAAGAGCAGGGCTTTCCTTAAAAAATGCAACCTTGTTGGGATTTTCCCTATCGGGATAAATGAAAATAAATCCTTCGGGAGCAGAAATAATATCCCACGAGCGCAAAAACGCGGTAGAGGGTGCCATTTCGCCATAAAAATAATCAATAAAGCCGTTATTTTCATAAACGTCAACGTATTCTTTTTTACGGTATTTTAGCAAACGCGCCTTGTCGCGCATACCAATGCTTTCATAATATTTTATAAGCTCGGTAGTGGGTATTCGTTTTCTTAAAAGCGGAAAATCTTCACTTACAATGTTTTCAACTTCACTTTTTAATTCATTTGCCGAAAAGCTTTCATCACCAATAACCTTAATATAAAGTCCGCTGCCGATAGTGCAGTTCATACTGCTTTGTGCCTTTGGATAGCGGCGGCTTATTGCCAAAAACA
This sequence comes from Clostridia bacterium, assembly GCA_017503305.1. The sequence continues at coordinate 4,440 of JAFVTJ010000145.1, read as the reverse complement.
AAATAAACTGTGCCGTTCTTGTATAAACGTCCTTACCGTCGTTATCGGTATATTTTATAAGATTTACAACACCGTCCGAAGCCGCCATAGCGGTACGCATAGAGCTTCTATCAGGTGTAATATCCTTAGTCCGTAGCGGAACGTAGTTTAAAGTAAAAATACGGCCTGCAATTTTAGCGGCAATAGGGTCGGTTGCTAGGTTTCCCGTAATCATTCCCAAATCTTTTACCATATCATATAGCGACTGGTCAGGCTTCGCTAAATAAACTTTTCCATCAATAATAAGCTTCATATTTTCGCTTCCTTTCTCTTATAATTTACGCGGCAAGATAACTATAAATACTTGTATAAATAAAAAAATACTACCGCTTAAAACGGTAGTCAACCTAATCGGAGGTTTGTAGAAACACCTGCCCATTTTGCAGGTTTATACCATTGCTAAAACCATATTCTATTTATCATTTTATAGTATTTTGTCATTACTGTCAACATTTTTAAACAAATTAACTACTTTCTCTTTGCTTTTTCTACATTCTATGTTATAATATAATAAAATATTAGGAGGAGAATTATTATGAAGAAGATTTCTAAGTGGATATTATGCTTAACTCTTGTTGTTTGCATCATTATCCCTACCCTCTTTGTAAGCGCCGCCACGGGCTTTACCGCCGCTTCTGACGTTAATTACGTTAAGGCTGAAGGTAAATACATAGTAAACTGGGGTGACCGCGATGAGGACGCCACCTTCCTTTCTACCAATGCACAAAATTTCTATAAAACAGGTAACACTTTTGAGGAAGTTATCACATTAGATGGCGGCACCTCTAAATCCAATGCACATAAATCGGAATTATATACAAAACTCAAGAAAATTATGACAGATGCACACAGCTACGTTATAAGCTATGATGCAACCCGCTCACTTTTCCGTTATACCGATTGCATTAAGAATAACAGCGCACAAATTTCATCCTTCTACTCGGGTGATATGTTCAATGGCACTTGGGATAGCGGTGCTACCTGGAACCGTGAACACGTTTGGCCCAACAGCAAGGGTGACCTTGCAGGCAACGGCGAAAACGATATTATGATGCTTCGCCCAACCTTAAAGGACGAAAACGGAGGCCGCAGTAATAAGGCTTACGGCACAACCTCTGCTTATTATAATCCTAACGCAGAATCCGGCGGAAAATATGACCTTCGCGGTGACGTTTCCCGTATCATTCTTTATCAATACACTCGTTGGGGCTGTGTTAACACAGGTTCAAAATATAATCCTAACGACATTTTCGGCACCAACGGCGTTATCGAAAGCCTAGACGTTTTACTTGATTGGATGGAAGAAGACCCCGTTGACACTTGGGAAATGGGCAGAAATGACGCTGTTCAATCCATTACAGGCACACGTAACGTTTTCGTAGACTATCCCGAATATGCTTGGGCATTGTTCGGCGAAGACTGTCCCGATGATCTTGTAACTCCCTCAGGCAATGCTGATTTAGTTCCCGATGCATCCGACAGACCTGATACACCCGACGAACCCGACGAACCTGCAGGCCCCGCATTAGTTGACACTCCCGTTGTAGGTACTGCTTATAAATTCGGCTTATTACAAGGCAATATTGGCAAGACCATATTTATCAATGGCGAAATGGCTAAAACCTACTACTTCGGCTCTACCGAAGATCCCACTGCCGCTATTGACGTAACTCTTGAACAGGCTACCGGCGGTTACTATCTTGCCGCTAAAATTGATGGCGCTAAAAAGTATATCAATCTTGTTACAAGCGGTACACACGTAAACGCAGTATATCAAGATACAGCTTCATCGGTTTATACTTTAGATACTGCAAACAAAATGCTCCTCACAAACGTTAACAGCACTCCCTATGCGCTTGGTACATACAACACCTTTGATACCATAAGCCCAAGCAAAACTTCTTATACAGGCAATTTTTGGTGCTGGTTCTACGATGCTACCGAAACACCTGACACCCCCGTGGAACCCGATGTTCCTGATGTTCCCGTAGACCCGGAAGATCCCTCTACCGAAAGCACCTTAACCATTAAGGAAGCTATTGCGCTAGGTTCTTCTAAGGCTCATAACGAATATACTACTGAAAAATACTACGTTGAAGGCGAGATTACCGAAGTTTACAACACAATTTACGGCAACATGAAGATTAAGGATGCCGAAGGCAATATCCTTACAATCTACGGTACCTACAGTGCAGACGGTTCTACCCGTTATGATGCTTTAACAACAAAACCCGTTGTGGGCGATACTGTTAAAATTTACGGTATTGTTGGTCAATACAACGACGTACCTCAAATTAAAAATGGTTGGATTGTTGAACATAAATCATCCGGTACCACACCCGAAACACCGGTTGATCCTAAGCCGGACCAACCCAACACCGACGCTGCTGCAACAATTTCTTTTGCTGATTTAGCTAACCGTGTTTCAGCTAATACAAATCAACAAGTATGGGCTCAGAACGGTATTACTGTTACTAACGATAAGGGTAGCTCCACTTCTGACGTTAATCCCCAGTATTACAACCCTGTTCGTTTCTACAAAAATTCTAATGTAACCATCGCATATCCCGGTATGACCAAGATTGAAATTGACTGCACTAATATTGAAGCAAAGAACAAAAATGCTTGGGTTAACTCTTGTAGCGATGCTAACGCTACCGCAACGCTCAACGGTAACATTGTAACTATCACATTTGCCAGCGCTGTTGATTCTTTCAAGATTCAATTTACAGATAACCAGGCTCGCGCAAACTCTATTGCTGTTTATACAAGCAATGAAAGCGGCACTACTCCCGAAGAACCTGAAAAGCCCGAAGATCCCGACACACCTGTGGTTCCTCCAGTTGAACCCGAAGACCCTGAAGACCCCGAAAATCCTGAAGACCCCGAAAATCCACAAGAACCCGACTGTGAAAACGGACTTCACATTTACTCCGACGACCAAGACCTTTTCTGTAATGAATGTGGCAAGTATAAAATTACCGAACCCACCTTACTTAAGGAAGACGGCGTATGGTACTACTACAACAACGGTGTTTACACCAACGAAACCACGCTTGTTAAATATAACGGCAAGTGGTTTTACATAGAAGAAGGCGCTTGGAACTCTGAAACAACTACACTTGTTAAGTATAGTGGCAAATGGTTCTATATTAAGAACGGTAAGTGGGATTCTTCTACTGAAGACCTTGTAAAGTACGAAGGCAAGTGGTTCTACATTAAGAGCGGTAAGTGGAATTCATCCTCTAAGACCCTCTTCAAGAAGAACGGCAGCTGGTTCTACATTAACAAGGGTAAGTGGGATTCCGGTGCTAAATGTATCTTTAACTACAAGGATAAAGACTTCTACATTTCAGGCGGTAAGTGGAAATCCACTACCAACACCCTCTTCAAGAAGGACGGCAAGTACTACGCTATTAAGAGCGGTAAGTGGACTAAGAGCAAGACAATTATTAAGTACAACGGTAAGAAGTACTATGTAAATAAGGGTTATGCTCAAACCAGCTTCTCCGGCAAGGTTACTATTAGCGGCAAGAAGTACACCGTTAAGAAGGGTATCATTAAATAGATTTTAACAATAAAGCCGCTCGGTTAACCGAGCGGTTTTAATTTTTTGCTTTAACTATTCTTATAATTGTGCTATACTTGAATAAAGAGGTGTTTTTATGAAAACTAAGCTTGGTTCAAAATTTTGGTTATCCCTTACAATTTTTAGCCTCATGGGTCAGGTTGCCTGGGTGGTTGAAAATATGTATTTCAACGTGTTTATTTACAAAATGTTTGCAGCCACCGCTGCCGATATTTCAAATATGGTTGCCGCATCGGCAATAACCGCAACCCTTACTACCGTGTTTATGGGTGCGCTTTCCGACAAAGTAGGTAAACGCAAGCTATTTATGTGCTCAGGTTACATACTTTGGGGTATTTCAATTTTCTCCTTTATATTCCTAAAAGAAGACCTTATAAGCAAAACTTTTGGTATGACCGTAAACGCCGCAAGTGTTGGTGTAAGCCTTACTATTATACTCGACTGCGTTATGACCTTCTTTGGCTCTACCGCAAACGATGCCGCCTTTAACGCCTGGCTTACCGATTCTACCGATGCTTCAAACCGCGGTGCCGCCGAGGGTATAAACGCTATGATGCCGCTTGTAAGTATTCTAGTGGTGTTTGGCGGATTTATGTTCTTCGATTTGGAAAAATCACAAAGCTGGACACTTATCTTTATTATAATCGGTGTTTTAACCACCGTAATCGGTGTTCTCGGCTTCTTTATTATTAAAGAACCCAAGGTTAAGCCCGTTAAGGAATCCTATTTAGGCGGTATAATCTACGGCTTTAGACCTAAAACCATTGCCCAAAATCCCCGCCTTTACGTTTCACTTTTAGCATTCATTATAT
>JAFVTJ010000144.1 GCA_017503305.1 Clostridia bacterium | reverse complement strand
AGCTTCGTTCCAGATTGTAGGCATACAAGGACTAATTTGAAGACCTGTGTATTCGCCTTTGACACCCATAATAGATTCGGTAACGTCGCGGTAAATCCAACCTGCAGTACCTGTAATCCAAGAATAAGGCGCATAACCGGGACGGTTGGGGTCTTGCGGTCCTAAGTACATATTACTTACAACGTAAGGCTCAACGCCTGAATCAATATTAGCGGGGTTGTCGAAGCTGATAAGCTTTAAGGTATCAAAAGCTAAGTCAGCCTTGCCTAATTTACAGTCAGCCGCAATTTTAAATGCAACGCCGTGGTTGTAAACAGAGCCGTTTTCGAAACCGCCGGGGATAAAGTATGCCATACGGCCGATATGTAAATCCTTCTTGCTGTAAGCGGGGCTACATTGAACGTAACCGTAGTCACAACGGAGCTTTTCTTCAACGGTGTTCATAATCTTGTTAAGACCGTCGGTATCGAGCATATCAGCTAAAACTGCCCAGGTTTGAGTGTTGAGGTACATCTTAGCCTGAACACTGTCTTCAGAGCCTACCTTTTCATCCCAGTCGTTAATACCGTAGATAAAGCGGTCGCCTTCGAAAGCGTGCTCCAAGATAGCAGCCTTAAGAACTGCCTTTTCTTCTTTAATTTGAGCGATTAAGTCATCTTTACCGCCCATAATTTCGCAAATACGGCAGAATTCATCACAAGCCTTAACAGTAGCGATACTAAGCCAAGCGCTTTCGCCCTTTAGTTGATTACCGGTGTTATTGATGGAGTCGTTCCAGTCGCCGCCGCCCCACAATACCATATTGCGAACGCCACGGTTATCAAGTAAGAAACGAAGACCGCGATACATATGACCGAATACGGTATCAGTTTCATCACTTTCAAAGTAGGGGCAAGCTTCGTCAAGTACAGAAAGGTCGCCCGATTCGTTAAGGTATGCTAAGATAGTTGCAGGAATCCAAGCGGCGCCGTCATAGTAAGGTGTGCGGTCAACGGGGTCAAACGCACGCATAGGGTTACCGTTGGGGCGTTGGTTAGAAAGGCAAACCTTAATCTTTTCTCTTGCCATTTTCTTGTCAAATGCGGCAAGACCTGCAGAGTCTTGCATAATATCACGGAAGCCCTTTGAATAAACACGGCCCCAGGTTTTACCCAAGGAGATTTGGCGCTTAAGCCAGGTGTTAATCATAGTGTTGATATAATCGTCGGGAGTTTTCAAAACGTAAAGCTTATCCATTTGGTCAGCGGCGTGCTTAATTTTAGCAATTGTGTTTTCGAAAACGCCTTCTGCCAAGTACTTGTCGCAGTATTCGATAGCCTTAGCCTTATCGGTGCAAACGCCGATTGCAATATAAACCGATTTTTCTTCGCCCGGCTTTAAGGTAAGCGGGAACTGCATAGCGCCGCAGTACTTATTATCAAAGGAAGAGCCCTTGTTTGAAAGTTGACCGTTCTTTAAAGCTTGAGGCTCGCCGTAGGTATTGTAAATACCCTTAAAGTTTACGTCGCTGATATCAAATGCATCAGGCTTTAAGGAAGCCTTCATAAAGGTAGAAACGCAGTCGTGTGAAATAGCGAATGCATCGTGAATAAAGTAGATACCTTCTAATTCTTCGTCGTAATCAGCGTGACCGTAAGCCAAATGACCGGTAAGGTTTACAACAGGGTGAGCGTAGGGCACTAAATCAAACTTCTTAATATCGTCAGAATTATTGCGAACCTTAATTCTCCAAAGCTCTAATGAGCCTTCTTCGGGAATAGTGATTGTAAACTCTGTTTCAAGACCCTTGTATTCACTAACGATTTGCTGATAACCAATACCAACGTGGCATTCGTACTTAGAAAATTCCTTATTCAAGTAGTTGCGGTTAGCGTCATAAAATTCGCCTGTTTCGCGGTCCTTTAAATAGATAATACGGTTGTTTTCGCATTCAGCATCGAAAAGATACACTCTTTCCTGTGCGCTAATTCTAAGAAAACTTTCACCAAAACCAAAGTTGTCGATATTAGCGATAAACAGCTCATTCCAAAGGTAGTTTGTAAGGGGTCTGCGCGGGCGCATATCGGTAATTACATACTCTTTTTTGGAATCGTTAAAATAGCCTGTTTTTGTCATAACAACTCTCCTTTTTCGATTGATAATTTCATTTACAATTATATCAAAAAAGACAAAAAAGTCAACTATATTCCCCTTGTGTATACTATTGTCGTGTGCTATAATAACCACAAAGGAGTGTTTTTTATGAATTTTGGCAACGTTTTGATATTAGGCGATAGTTTTTCCACCTTCGAAGGCTACATTCCCGAAGGCTACCTTACCTATTACGGTGAAAATACCGAAAAAAATACCGACGTCAGAAAGGTTGAATATACCTGGTGGCATCAGCTTATGAAAGAAACTAATTCCAACTTAGTTTTAAACAACAGCTGGTCGGGCTCTACTATTTGCTACACCGGTTACGACGGTTACGATTGCTCAAAAGACTCATCCTTTATCTTCCGCGTAAGGCAGTTGATAGGAAACGGCTTTTTTGCGGAAAATAAAATTGATACTGTTTTCCTTTTTGGCGCCAGTAACGATTCGGGTGCAAACTCCCCCTTGGGCGAGCTTAAGTACGACCACTTTGAAGAAAAGGATTTGTATGAAGCACTACCCGCAATTTGCTATATTATAAAGCTTTTAAAGGAAACCTTGCCCGAAGCTACAATATACTTCCCCATTAACGACGATATTAAACCCGAAATTAGAGAAGTAATTCCAACCGCTTGCGAACATTATGGCATTAAAGCCATTCCGCTTAAAAATATCACAAAGCTTGAGCATCACCCCACCATTGAAGGCATGGAACAAATCAAAAACCAAATTTTAGAAGCGGCAAATACTTAAACTTTAAAAAAGCCCTGCTTTTGCAGGGCTTTTTACTATTGTTTTTCAAAATATGCTTTTATTCTATCCGCTACGTTTTGCACAAGATTTCCGTAATAGAAGGAATAATCGTGCATGTGGTAGCTTTCAGGGCCAAAGCCGGGGGTTGCCAATGATTTGTCAACCGTGCTGCAAATAACAACACCGCGTTCGGTATCTACCCTGGCATCCGCAATACCGGGGACCTTCATCTGACCTGTGCTGTAATCAAGGGTGCCCAAGTTTTGACTGGCAGATGCGGGTGTTCCGTCGGTTTTCCAGTTAATCGGGTTAATTGCAACCGCTCCCTTTTCAACCACCATATTATTGGCGTTCTTATTGCCTGCACCTTCGGTGTTGTAGGAAATAATTACACCCGTATCGGTAGCGCCTGTTGCAAATTTAAGGTGTGGGTTGCGCTTTAAGAAATCTTTAGTAACCGAGAAGCCTATAACGTAGGCCGCAACCATACGCTTTAAATATTCGGGATGCTTTTTCATATAATCCTGTAAAATAACCGAAAGCCATACCGAACCTTGTGAATGACCTGCCAAAATGAAGGGTCTGCCATTATTTTGATATTGGAAATAATAATCTAGCGCGCTATACAAATCAAACGAAGCGCAATAGGTTAAATTTTCTTCGTTGCCGTATTTAAGCAAAGCATTTATCGAAAACTGGCGATATTTTGGCATATAAATATTACAGCTACGTGCAAAAACACTCGCTTGCGCCATTAAAGACATATTTCCAAGCCCTTGCATACTGCTATCGTTCAAATCGGAAAGATCATCACCCGTGCCGTTATAGCCTGTGGGGTAAAGGAAGAAAACGTCCACGTCTCTTGTGGGGATTGGTCTAGAAAGCCAGTTTTCAGGCACGGTATAATCCACCGGATCGGTTTTATATTTTTCAATACCCTTTAAGGTTTTAAGCGCCTCGGGCATTTTAAGCTCGGTAGTGGTGCTTCCCGAAGGCTTGCTGCTTGTGGTGGGTTTACTGCTTGAAATGGGTTTGCTACTTTGATTGCTTGAAGTAATATTGCTTTGTGGTGAAGTGGTTTTGTCATCGCTTGAAGCATTGCTCGAAGAATTTTGCGAAGAACCGTTAGAGCCACTATCACCCGAATCGGTCACCCAATTTTGAGTGCTGCCTTGTTCCTTATTATCATCCTTTTTAGACGAGCATCCCGCAAAGGCGCTAAGTATCAAAACCATTGCCAAAAATAGTGCAATTACCTTTTTCATTTTGCCGCTCCTTATTGATTTTGTTTTTATCAAATATATTATACCATATTTTTTACAATAGTGGTTATCTTTTTTAAATATTTCTGGTTTTGGATAATGCGCTAAATCTCACAATGTCCTCTTCACGTTCTACCTTAATATTATTTATATCCCCTTCAATAAAGTTTATATCAAACCCTAAGTTGTACATAAACATTGTGCAACAGGATTCATTCAAAGGATGGTTATTGCTTTCAGCAAAGGTGAAAACCTCCTCCAAAAGAGCCAAGCGGTGTGCCTCGGGCGACTGCACGGCAATAATCTTCTCGCGGTCCATATATTCGGGGTAGCCACCCGAAAGGTCAAACTGCACGTAGTCGCGCATATAGTGGCAAATGGTAGCGCTACCCGTTTCGCCACACGCCAATAACAATTTGGAAATCGTTTCGGTTGTAATCATCGGTCTTGTGGCTTCTTGAACTATAATCACGTCATCGGGCGAATACTTATCCTTAATCTGCATAAAGGCCCCTTTAAGCGAAGCAATACCGCTATTGCCCGCAGGAACAAGACCCTTAAGCTTGGTTACGCCAAACTCGTTTGCGTAGGCACTGACAATAGCCTCCACCCTTTAAGACACACAATATATATATCATCCACCAGAGGATGATTTTGGTAAGCATCAAGACAATGCACGATAATCGGCTTGCCGTGCACGTCTACAAACTGATTTGGTATATTTCGGCTGTTCTTACCGGTTTTACCACCCGCAAGTATAATAGCCACCGTTTTATTTTGCTTTTGCCCCAATGATGCCTCTACTTTGGGAGTTGTATTATTATAGTTTACGGCATATCCTGAAATAAGCGCCTCTACCGTGGTGTCAAGCACTTCGGCAAATTTTTGCAGTTTTTTTTGCGAAACGTCGTTTTCGCCCGATTCTATTTTAGCAATGGTTGAGCGGGTTTTATAGCCCATAGCATTGGCTAATTCCTGCTGTGACATTCTAAGCTCATATCTGCGTTTCTTAATATTGGTTGCAACTGACATAAAAATCCTCCTTTAAATGCCTTTATGTTAATAATAAATCAACATCAAGTGATTTTCAAGCCTATTTTGTGATTTTAGGATAAAAATATTGACTTTTATGGTGATTTTAAATATAATATTCTCGTTGCTTAAACAAAACATAATAAATAATAAAATTTTTGAAAGGGGTACAGTTATGAAAGCTGTTATCTTCAACTCAGGTCTCGGTAATCGCATGGGCGAATTTACCAAAAACAACCACAAATCAATGGCTCAACTCAAAAACGGTGAAACCATTTTCCACCGTCAAATCCGTATCTTATCGGCAGAAGGCATTAAGGATTTCATCATCACCACTGGTCCTTTTGAAGACCAACTCAAAGGTGTTGCTGCAGATTTCCCCGAACTTAACTTCACCTTCGTTCGCAACGATATTTACGACAAGACAAACTACATCTACTCCATGTACTTAGCTCGCGAGCTTATGGACGACGATATGCTCTTCTTCCATGGCGACTTAGTATTCAACCGTAAGTTAATACACGACGTACTCGCTTGCGAAGACAAGAACACCGCTACAGTTAACTTCAAGAAGGCTCTTCCCGAAAAGGACTTCAAGGGCAGAGTTATCAACGGCAAGGTACACGAAGTATCTATCAAAATCTTTGACGAAGATTGCTTCGCATTCCAACCCTTCTACAAGATGGAAAAGGCTACCGCTTCTGCTTGGATTGGCAAGGTAGTTGAATTTATCCACAAGGGCGAAGACAAGTGCTATGCTGAAAACGCACTTAACGAAATTTTCCCTGCGCTCAACGTTCGCGCCTTCTCTTATGAAAATTACTACATTGATGAAATCGACAATCTTGACGACCACGCAAGAGTTACCGCTGAAATTCTCCCCTTTGACGAAGAAGACGCTAAAATCTTCGGTTAATTAGGAGTTAAATATGGCTGAAAAAATTAAAGAAAAATTTATGTACGGTTATACTTCCGAACAATATAAAAAGTTTAAGAAATACGCTTGGCTTATGCTTTTAAGCTTTAGCCTTTTGTATCTCTTTTTCTACAACGGCCGTCAAAACATTAACCTTGTAAAAACAGATATGGCAGCCGCTTTCGGTTTCTTCTTAGAAGACGGCGTTACCCCCGACATCGCACCTATCGGTGTTGTTTCATCTGCTCTTTTCTGGTGCTATGCATTCGGTCAATTAGTAAGCGGCCGTATCGGCGCTTTACTTGGCTACAAAAAGACAATGATGATTGGCGTAGTTGCTTCTGCCGGTTTAAATATCGCATTATCTTTTGCTACAAACCTTACTGTTATTGCTATCCTTTGGGGTCTTAACGGCTTCTTCCAAGCAATGGTTTGGGCAAACGGCGTTGGTGTTATCAATAAGTGGTGGCCCAAAAAAGACCGCGGCTTCGCTTCAGGTCTCGCAACATCCTTCTCAGGTCTTGCACAGGTTGTTACATATTACACCATTTTCCTTGTTATGGAAACAAAGCTCAATCTCGATTGGGGTTGGAAAGCTGCTTTCCGTTTCCCCATGATTCCAATGCTTTTAATGCTCGTTGCATTTTTCTTCTTCTTTAAAACCACTCCTGAAGAAATCGGTCTTGCTCCTTTCGAAGAAGAAGACGCTGCCGCTGCTGAACGTGATGCAGCGTTGGCTAATGAAATTAGCGGTAAAGGCTTCTTCTATCCCTACAAGGTGCTTTTCTCAGAACCTAAGGTTATCGTTTTCTGCTTGATTTCTGCTATTGCAGGTATCGGTCGTTATGCGCTTCTCTCTTTGGTTCCTACCTATTTTACCGAAAAAATGGCTCTTGACTTCGGTCACAGCATTACAAAAATCGTATTCTTACCCTTGGGTCAGGCTTGCGCAATGTTCGTGTTCCCCTTCATTACCGACAAGGTATTCAAGGGCAAGCGTGAACCTATGCTTATTTTGGCTTCGGTTGTTACCTTTGGTGTAATGCTTTGCTTCCCCTTCATCAATAGCCCCGCACTTGCTTCCGCAATGCTCTTTATCGTTGGTGTATCCGGCATGGTAACTGGCGTTATCTGGGCAATCGCTGGCGATATGGGTGGCCGTGCTTTCGCTGCTACCGTTGTTGGTGTGCTTGACTGGGCTGTATATATGGGTGCCGCTATTCAAGAAAGTAGCTTTGGTTACTTAAAGAACGCTCTCGGTTGGCCCGCTGTATTTATTACAATCGGTGCTTTATACATCGTAATGCTCGTTCTT
>JAFVTJ010000143.1 GCA_017503305.1 Clostridia bacterium | reverse complement strand
TATAATTTTTTCTCCGATAAAACTGTATTTATTGACGGTTTTAAAGGCTTTACAGGTCAACAATATAAAATCATTGACCGCATACTAACACAGGCACAGGACGTATATATCGCCCTCACAAACGATATTCATTCAAATAAAGAATATGACGTCTTCACAAATATTCGTTCATCCGCCTTAAAAATTGAAAAAATTGCTCAATCACACAATGTTAAAACTCTCGAACCGCAATTTTTAAATAATGGATATTATATTTCTTCCGAATTATCAAAGCTTGAACGTCTACTTTGTAATAGCGATACCACAAAAATAGAAGATAATTCTATTACTATTTGTGCCGCAAAAACAATTTTTGACGAGGCTGAATTTGCCGCACGAACCATTAGAAAGCTTGTCAGAACAGGGAATTACCGCTTTGGTGATTTTGCAATTATCGCACGTGACAGCGAAAAATATTCACAAGCGATTGAGTATGCTTGCAATAAAAACAACGTTAACTGCTTTTTTGATAAAAAAATCCCGTTAATAGCCTTTCCGCTTTCAATTGCGGCACTTTCTGCAATAAAGGCTTTGGATTTTTCAACCGAAAATATTCTTAAATTTCACAAATCGGGGATAGGTGTGCTATCCACCGATGAAATTTCGCGCCTTGAAAATTACACATATCTTTGGAATATTAACGGCAAAATTTGGTTTGAAAACTGGGATATGGACGTTCGCGGCTTTGTTACCGATGAAGCCACCGAACAGGACAAGCTTGACCTTGCAGAGATTAATGAGCTTCGCATTAAAGCAATTACACCAATTCTTAATCTTAAAAATAATTTTGGCGAAAATGCAAAATCAATGTGCAGCGCTATTTTTAATTTATTCTTGGAATGTGATTTTAAGACTGCGCTTGATAATTTATGCAAAAATTTGCAGGATAACACCTATAAAGCCGATGCATTAAAGCAAAGCTATGACCTTACTATTAAAATTTTTGAAAGCATGGTTAACTGCTACGGCAACCAAAGTCTTTCAGCAAGCGAATTTTACGAAGCACTTTCCCTTGCACTTTCAAAAGAAGAAGTCGGCCTAATTCCCCAAACACTTGATCAAGTAATTTTTGGACAAGCCGACCGCATTCGCCCAACAAACGCAAAAATAACCTTTATTTTGGGCGCTAACCAAGGCGTTTTCCCAAAGCAAAGCGGCAATAACTCTATATTCGCTATAAGAGAGCGTAAAAGCCTTATTGAATTAGGCCTTAATATTGCTGATAACGAAATTTATTCGGCTATTGATGAAAACTTTTTAGTGTATTGCAATTTAACATCTTCATTAGAAGGATTATATATTTCATACGCAACCCAAACACTAAAAGGGGAAGCGCTATCACCGTCTTCGTTTGTTTTATCAATTTTTGAAACCTTAAAGCCTGCCTTAATTACGGAACCTTGCGATGATTTAACCCTTGAAAATCTACCGGAAACAAGGGATGCGGCTTATTCTGAATTTTGCCGAAGATTTAATAACCTTACTGAAGATACCTTCTTACATGATGCACTAGAAATTAAAGCCGAGCGCCTTGCAAATGTTGTTAATAACAAGGTTAATTCTATTAAAAAAGAAAATGCAAACAAGCTTTACGGACGAGATATTTATATGTCCGCCACCAAGTTTGATACATTTAACCGTTGCAAATTTTCTTTCTTTTGTAAATACGGCTTGCGCCTTAAAAAACTGCAGCCTGCCGATTTTGACGTTTTGCAACGCGGTACAATTGTGCACTACGTTTTAGAAAGAATAATCGATACCTATAAAGAGGAAATAAAAGATTTTTCTAAGGAAAAGTGCGATTATTTGTGTGATTACTATATCGAGGAATATTTAAACTCGGTAATAGGCTACAACAGTGTGAAAAATGCGCGACACGATTTCTTAATTTCTAAAATTTCGCGTTCGCTTAAAGAGGTTGTTTTCCACATTTCACAGGAATTTGCACAATCTAAGTTTGTACCAACTCACTGCGAGCTTAAAATCGGCGGCAAAGACGGCCTTCCGCTTGAGTTTGACTATAGCGAGGGTAAAGTTATACTTAATGGCAGTATCGACCGTGTGGATGAATATAACGGTTATATACGCATAGTTGATTATAAAACCGGCACAAAATCCTTCAAGTTGCCCGACGTATTATTTGGGTTAAACCTTCAAATGCTTATTTATCTTTATGCGGTTATCCGCGGTCAAAAGCTATCTGACCAAAATGCCGCAGGAATTTTCTATATGCCCTCAAAACGTGATTTAAATAACGAGGGTATGGCCATGAACGGCTTGATTCAGGCTGATATTGAACTATTAAAGGCTATGGAAGAAGAAAACAAGGGCGAATACGTGCCTGCACTTTCCTTAAACAAGGATGGCTCAATAGCAAAAACTGCCACATCCTTTATTTCACACGAAGAGTTTAGTCTTATTTTTGACCATATTGAAAAGCTAATGCAAAAAACCGGCGATTCCATCGCAAAAGGGGAAATTAATATCGACCCCGTTGACGGTAGAGAATCAACCGCTTGTGTTTACTGTGATTTTAAATCGGTTTGCAATTTTGAAAGCGATTTTGCCTTCAAGGTACCAAATTTGAAGAACAGTGAAGTTTTCCAACAAATTGCAAAGGAGGATAACAATGGCCTTTAATCCTACCTTGGCGCAAAGCAATGCAATAAAAGAAAATGGTAATATATTGGTATCGGCCGCTGCAGGCTCAGGTAAGACCGCCGTTTTGGTTGAACGTGTTATCACAAAGCTTTGCGATAAGAAAAATCCCATTCGCGCGGACGAGCTTTTAATAGTAACCTTTACTAATGCCGCCGCTGCCGAAATGCGCACCCGTATTGAAAAAAGAATTGAAGAAGAAGTAAAGAACGACCCTGAAAACGTTTCGCTTTTACTTCAAAAGCACCTACTTTCAAATGCAAAAATTTGCACAATTGACTCTTTTTGCATTGATTTGGTGCGCGAAAATTTTGATAAGCTTGATATTTCTCCTGATTTTAAAATAGGGGAAGAAGCGGTTTTAAGTAAAATTAATCAAGATGTTATTTATTCCATCATAAATCGCTATTTCAACGAAAAAGATCCCGTATTCTTCCAACTTTTGGATGTTGTTGGTAGCGAATTCGATGAAAAAAACTTTGCCGATTTAGTACTTGCGGTTTATGAATATTCTCGTCAACTGCCTTTCCCGACGGTTTGGTTTGATAGCATTTTAGCCTATTACGATGGTGGACACTTTACAAAAAATAACGTTTGGTATAAATACGCTTTTGAAAAAGCAAAAAAATGCGTTTTCGATATGAAAACAATGATCGCAAACGCAGTAGACCTTGTAACCAACGTTGAAGATGCCGCAAATGCTTATTTAAGCGCTTTTTTAGATGCTTCTAATCAAATTACTAGGCTTGATGAAATGCTTGAAACAGGCGATTGGGACAACTTCTACACAGCACTAAATAATTTTTCGCCTTTGCGTTTGCCAACTGTACGTGGTTTAAAAGGTTATCCCGAGGTTAACGCCGCAAAGGATATTTATAAATATTTATCCGAAAAAGCGTCCGAACGAATTAAAAAGCTATTTTATGCTGATTTTAACTTTATAAACAATCAGTTTAATAAAATTTATCCCGCGCTAGAACTATTTATTGATATTTTAAAGGAATTTGAGCAAAAGGTTTTTGAGGAATATAAGGCAAACAATATTTTTACCTTCCATAATACCGAGCATTTGGCTTTAAAGCTTTTATGTAAGGATGCAAATACTCCAACCGACTTTGCTGCCGAAATTTTTAAGCAATATAAAGAAGTCATGGTTGATGAATATCAAGACACCAACGACCTTCAAAATATGTTGTTTTATGTTTTGTCCGGTTTTGATAAAAGACTATTTGCAGTAGGGGATGTTAAACAAAGTATTTATGGCTTCCGCGGTGCTAATCCACTAAACTTTTTAAATAGAAAGAACTCATACGTTCCGCTTGAAAATGCAGGGGAAGATAGTCCTAAAAAAATCATTTTGGGCAATAATTTCCGCTCCAAAGATGAAATTTGCGACTTTGTAAACTACTTTTTCAAAAACTTTATGCAGTCCTTTACGGGTAGTATTGTATACGATGAAGAGGATATGCTAATACCAACCGCAAAATTCCCTGAAACAAAAGACCTTGCGGTTAATATGAATATCATTGATACAAGCGAATCGGATTGTGACGCTTTAGCACTTGAAGCAAGGCGTATTGCTGAGTATATAAACGAAACAATTAACGGTCAACCTTGTATCAAGCTAGACGATCAAACCTTGCGTAAAGCCGATTATAAGGATTTTACAATTTTATTACGCAGTGTTGCTAATAAAGCGCCTACGCTAGTTAACGAGCTTAAAAAGCTTGGTATTCCGGTTAATTTAAGCATTACTGAATATGCCCAATCAACCGAAATTATGACCTTTTTATCGCTTTTAAAGGTTATTGACAACCCACAAACTGATATTGAGCTTTTAACAGTTATGATGTCGCCAATTTTTGGCTTTACACCTGATGAAATGGCTGAAATCAGAGCCGAGAAAAAGCAAGGCAATCTATATTCAGCGGTAATTTTTTGTGCAAACAGCGGTAATGAACACTGTAATGAATTTTTAAATAAAATCAAAAAATTCCGTCAAGATTCAATTACTCTAACCTTGCCAAAATTCATTTCAAAGCTGCTTGTTAATACCGAATATCTTAATATTGCCGCCGCAATGACCGACGGCGAGCAAAGGCGCAACAATCTTTTGCTTTTGTGCGACATTGCCGAGCAATTCGATTCTTCACATACTGCAACCCTTGCTTCCTTTATTAAGTATGTAAACTCGCAAACTAAAAGTGTTAATTCTAATGGATCTTTTGGCAAAAATGCGGTTAATATTATGAGCATTCACGCTTCAAAAGGGCTACAGTTCCCAATTTGTATTATTGCCTCAACCTCTACACGCTTTAACGATGCCGAATTACGTAATCCGGCCGCTTTTTCGACTAAATACGGTTTTGGTTTAAAGTACTTTGATGAGGATGAAAAGCAAAAATTCACAACAATTTCGCGTGAAGTAATTTTAGATGACATTAAAAATACAGCTTTAGAGGAGGAACTGCGTCTTTTATACGTTGCTATGACTCGCGCACAGGATAAGCTACTATTTTTAGCTTCCTATAAAAATCCGCAAAAGGTAATTGACGGATTTAAAAATCTAATTTTAGCTTCACAAAACGAAATTGATTACAACCTATTTTCACGCACAAAATCATACGCCGACTGGTTGATAATCGCGCTGCTTTTGCACCCGTGTGGCAAGATTTTATTAGAAGCTGAAGACAAAATTTTACCGCAAGAAACAATTAGCAAAGCGCAAGTAAAAGTAATTAACGGCGCAGATTTGCCTCAAGTTGCTGCCAAGGCAAAGATGGAAACTAAATCCGCCAACGAAGACCTGTCCCAAGCTTTAAAGGAACGACTTGACTATGTCTATCCTTATGATTTGCTTAAAAACGTGCAGTCAAAAATATCGGTTTCAGTTCTTGCCAACAAAGCCGAAAGCGATAAATACGCCTTTACAAGCAAGCCTTCGTTTATGACTAACAACGGCATAAGCGGCGCAGGCTACGGCACCGCAATGCACAAGATAATGGAATATTTTGATTTTTCAAATTATAAAGACGTAAATAGCGAGCTTGAAAGACTATGTGAATGGCAATTTATTACTGAAGAAGAAAAGGATGCCGTAAGTGTTGAAGGCCTGCAAGCATTCTTTGAAAGCAATATTTTTGCAAGAATTAAGGCTGCCAGCCGTGTCGAGCGTGAAATGCGCTTTATTACAGAAATTTTGGCAAGCAAAATTGAACCAGTGCTTAAAAACAGTGGCGTTGATGAAGAAATTATCGTTCAAGGCGCTGTTGATGTCTGCTTTATTGAGAATAACGAATTAGTTATTCTGGACTTTAAAACCGACAGGGTAGAGGATATAACTCAATTAGCCGAAACCTATGGCGAGCAATTATCAATTTATGCCTTGGCCTGCGAAAAGATTTTTGGCCTAAAGGTTAAGGAAAAGGTTATATATTCCTTTGCAAAATCAGATACTGTTACAATAAAATAAGGAGTGGCTTAGCCACTCCTTAAAGTAAATTTGAAAGCTGTACTAATTCTTCAATGCTGAGTTGTTCTGCTCTTACAGTTTCACTTAAACCAATTTCATTTAATGCTTTTTTTAATGCATCCTTTGAATAATTTGAGGTGTTTGAAACTGTATTTACAAGGGTTTTTCTTCTTTGAGCAAAACAAGATTTTACTAAAGCGAAGAATTCGCGCTCGTTTTTGACAAAAACCTTGGGTTCTTTGCGAATTTCTAACTGAATTACGGCCGAATCCACGTTTGGTGGCGGCATAAAGCTATAACGGTCTACATCAAACAGAATTTTAGCATTTGCATAATAGTCAACCGCTACCGTAACGGCACCGCTTTCGCGTGTTCCAACATCCGCACAAAGACGCTCGGCCGCTTCCTTTTGAACCATTACAGTAATATTTTCAATTGGCAACTTGCTTTCAAGCAACATCATAATAATAGGAGAAGTAATATAATAGGGAAGATTTGCGCAAACACAAACGCCTTCACAGTCGCTAAACTTTTGCTTTATAATTTCCCTTAAATCAAGCTTCATAGCATCGCCAAAGATTACTTCAACGTTATCGCATTCGGCCAAGGTTTCGGGCAAAATTGCTCTTAAGCGTTCATCAAGCTCAATTGCAACTACACGCTTTGCAGCAAGTGAAAGCTCTTTAGTTAAAACACCAATACCCGGACCAATTTCCAAAACGCCCATATTTTTATTGCAGGCGTATTCGGCCATTTGTGGGCAAACGTCGGCATTGATTAAAAAGTTTTGTCCAAGGGATTTTTTAAAAGAAAAACCGTGCTTTTTCAAAATCCGTTCAATTGTTTTAATGTCTGAAAGATTCATATTAAAACTCCTAAATATAATAAAATCATTATACTTTAAAATTTTAACTTTTACAATAAAATTTTTAATGACAAATTGAATATTTTAGTGTATAATTAAATAAATATTTATTTTGTAGGTGAAATTAAATTGGATAACAAATATTTTAACAACGTAATTGCTGAGCTACAACCTTTTTTTGATGAAAACGGTATTACCGAAAAGGATGGCCAGTATTGCAGCGAAAACAAAGCAATAAAGGTAAACTATGACGATAATCGCCAAATGTATACCTTATCTGTTGCTGACATTGCAGAGGGTGAGATTTCAGAATACCGCGAAATTAACGCATGGCTTTTTGATGATTCTCAAACCGCACGTGATGCAGGTGCCGTTGGTATTGACTTTGCAAACTCACTTCGCAAGGAGTTTGGCATTAAGCGTCAAAGAACAACAACAGGCGTTATTGATCTTCCGACCGCTTATAAAGAGGGAAATTTCAACATCTCTAACTTTGCTAAAAAGGTTCTTGACGTTTTCCCGGCAATGAAGGAAGAATATAAAAACCACATTGCTACTTACGGCAACTTTTTGTATTTGGATTTCTTTGGCCAATACTTCGTTCCGCGTATTGTACGCTTGTTCGAAGAAGGCACCAAAAAACAGGTTAAGAAGTTTTACGATATTCTTGAAGATGCCTACGTAAAAGGGGATAAGGACACAGTAAACGCAGTTATTGCAGTTTTGTGTGCCGCAGCCTATAATAACGAAAAGGTTACCGAAGGCATTCGTGAAATGCTTAGCGTAGACAGTCATTTCTTAACATCATTTAATATGTTTTTACCGGTATTTGCTAAAAATACCAAGCTTAAAAATTCACTTATAAAGGAGAAATAATTATGACACCATTTCTTATTACTGCAGCCGTCGTTATCGTAATTTTATTACTATCATGCTTACGCGTTGTACCGCAAGCAAATGAATACGTGCTTGAATTTTTAGGTAAATACAAAACAACCTGGTCTGCAGGTCTTCATATTAAGATTCCCGTGCTCGAAAAGGTTGCAAAAAGAGTTACCTTAAAAGAACAAGTGCTTGATTCTGCACCACAACCTGTTATCACAAAAGATAATGTTACAATGCAAATTGATACTGTTGTTTACTATAATATTTACGATGCAAAGCTTTATACCTACGGCGTGGTTAATCCTATTAACGCGCTTGCAAACCTTACTGCAACAACCCTTCGTAATATTGTTGGTGAAATGGAACTTGACGGTACTTTAACCTCACGTGATACCATCAACGGCAAGATGACCGCTATTTTGGACGATGCTACTGATAAGTGGGGCATTAAGGTTAACCGTGTTGAGCTTAAGAACATTATTCCTCCCGTTGAAATTCAAAACGCGATGGAAAAGCAAATGAAGGCTGAACGCGACCGCCGTGAAACCTTGTTGCAAGCTGAAGGTCACAAGGCTGCTGCGATTACTCGCGCAGAAGGTGATAAGCAGGCTATGATTTTGGAAGCCGAAGGTGAACGTGACGCTCGTATTGCTAGGGCAGAGGGTGAAGCTAAGGCAATTTACCTTGCTAAGAAGGCCGAGGCTGACGGTCTTGCTGCATTAAAGGAAGCAGGCGCAGACGCCGCCGTATTAGAGCTTAAAAAGTTAGAAGCTTTAGTTAATATGTCCAACGGTACCGCTGCTAAATTAATTATCCCAACAGATGCAGTTAACGCCGTTACAAATAATGCAATCTTTTCAGAAACAACCGGTCTTGGCGACGTTACCAAGGAAGGCAAAAAACCTGCCAAACCCGTTAAAAAAGACGAATGTTGTAATTAATCACTAAATAATTTAAACACCGTTGTAAATTAAATTCTACAGCGGTGTTATTTTTAATGGGGAAGATATCTGATACTTAACCTGAAATTTTACATACCGAATTATACAAAATGGATATTTTGTATAATTAAGGGGAGTGTTTTAAGAGTAAATTGCAGAAAATTTGGCATTTAGCAGTCCCGTAAACCTTTTACTCTATTTTAATATATATTATATGATTGCAAATATAATCGATTTTATTAAATCAGTTGCTTTTAATAAACTACATAATTCAAACAGATTCTTTTATTTAGCTAATAATTTATTTAAAATCTC
>JAFVTJ010000142.1 GCA_017503305.1 Clostridia bacterium | reverse complement strand
TTGAAGTAACCGTCCTTTGTAAAGAAGAAGGTTACGGGTGAATTATCAACCTCAATTTCAACACCGTCGTCAGCTTCTTGCTCGGCGCTTATGATTTGGGTACATCTATCCTTACCGTATTTATCGGCAACAGCCTCTAATTCCTTAATGATAATCTTCGAAACCTTAGAGCGAGAGTTAAGTATACCCTCCATTTCTTCAATTTCTTTCATAAGATTTTCAATCTCGGCTGTGCGCTTTAAAATGTATTCGCGGTTTAAATGGCGAAGTTTAATTTCAGCCACGTATTCGGCCTGAATTTCATCAATGCCGAAGCCAATCATCAAGTTGGGGATAACGTCGGCCTCTTGCTCGGTTTCGCGAACAATTTTAATTGCTTTATCAATATCCAAAAGGATTTTTTCAAGACCCTTTAAGCGATGAAGCTTTTCCTTAGCCTTTGAAAGCTTAAAGTAAACGCGGCGGCGTACACATTCGCTGCGGTATGCCACCCATTCCGAAATAATTTCCTTAACACCCATAACACGTGGTGAGCCTGCTATTAGAATATTAAAGTTACAAGAAAAGCTGTCTTCCAAGGGTGTATATTTAACCACCTTTTTCATTAGCTTTTCGGGGTCGACACCACGCTTTAAATCAATTGTAATTTTAAGACCGTTAAGGTCGGTTTCATCACGGATATCGTTAATTTCGGTAATTTTCTTTTGCTTAACTAAATCAATTACCTTTTCAATTATCGCCTCGCTTGTGGTAGTCGGCGGAATTTCGGTAATATCAATACAATTTTGGGATTTATCATACTCCCAAACACCGCGCACCTTAAAGCTGCCGCGACCTGTTTCGTAAATCTTTTCAATATCGCTTCTGTTATACAAAAGTCTGCCACCGATGGGAAAATCGGGTGCTAAAAGTGTATCGGCAACGTTGATATCTTCATCCTTAATGTAGGCTATTGTAGTTTCGCAAACCTCACGTAGGTTAAACGGACAAATTGAGCTTGCCATACCAACCGCAATACCCGTATTAGCATTTACAAGCACCGACGGGAAGGTTACGGGGAACAATACGGGTTCTTTCATTGTGGCGTCGTAATTATCCACAAAATCGACTGTATCCTTATCAATATCGGCAAATAATTCGGATGCGATAGGTGCTAGCTTTGCTTCGGTATAACGGGATGCGGCATAAGCCATATCACGCGAATAAGCCTTACCGAACGAACCCTTTGACTGCACGTAAGGATGCAAAAGGGCGCTGTAACCTTCGGACAAGCGGACCATCGTTTCGTAAATAGCGGCATCACCGTGGGGGTTTAACTGCATTGTTCTACCCACGATATTTGCCGATTTTATGGTACCGCCTGTAAGCAAGCCCATGTTATACATCGTGTAAAGCAATTTGCGGTGGGAAGGCTTAAAGCCGTCAATTTCAGGGATAGCACGCGAAACAATAACGCTCATAGCGTAGGGCATATAGTTGGTTTCGAGCGTTTCGGTAATGGGCTGTTCAACGGTTAAACCCGCTCCCGCAATAAAAGCGTTTATTTTAGGCTTTACCTGTTTTATTTCTTTCTTTTTTCTTGGAGCCATATTTTTCTCCTTGTAATTTGATATAAATTAGCTAATGTCAGCGTCGTCTAAGTAGATATATCCGTTCTCAGCGATAAAATCTTTTCTGCCTTGCAAATCGTCGCCCAAAAGCAAATCGAACATACGGGCGGTACGCTCGGCATCTTGCGGCATAACCTTTATAAGACGGCGGCTGTCGGGATTCATGGTAGTCATATTCATCATATCGGGTTGGTTTTCACCAAGACCCTTTGAACGCTGAAGACTGTACTTTTTGTCCCCGATTTTTGCCAAAATTTCATTCTTTTCCTTTTCGTCATAAGCGAAATAGGTCATTTCCTTTGTGCCGATTTCGTAAAGCGGAGTTTCGGCAATATATACCTTACCTTCACTAATAAGTGTTGGCATTAAGCGGTAAATCATAGTCAAAATAAGGGTTCTGATTTGGAAACCGTCAACGTCGGCATCGGTACAGATTATAACCTTGTTCCAGCGAAGCGAAGATAAATCAAAGGTTGCAAGACCCTTGTTAGCCTTTGATTTAACCTCAACACCACAACCGAGTACCTTTATAAGATTTGTGATAATTTCACTCTTAAAAACCTTATCATAATCAGCCTTTAAGCAGTTTAAAATCTTACCGCGAACGGGTATGATTGCTTGGAATTCAGCATTTCTTGCCAATTTACAAGAACCCAAAGCCGAGTCACCTTCCACTATGAAAAGCTCTCTTACTTCGACGTCTTTTGAACGGCAGTCGACAAACTTGTCCACACGGTCAAGCATAGAGTTAGAAGACTGCAAGGTTTTCTTTATGTTAATGCGTTCCTTTTCGCTACGCTCACGGCTACGCTTGTTTATAAGCACCTGATCGGCAATTTTGTCAGCCTCGGCCTTGTTTTCAATAAAGTAAACCTCAAGGCGTTGGCGCAAAAAGTCAACCATAGCTTCGTAAATAAACTTATTTGTAATTGACTTTTTGGTTTGGTTTTCGTAAGAGGTCATCGTCGAGAAGGACGAAATTACGATAACCAAGCATTCTTCAATATCAGAGAAAGTAATTTTACTTTCGTTATTCTTGTATTTGCCTGTTTGCTTAATGTAGCTGTCCACCATTGCAAGAAAGGCGTTTCTTGTTGCCTTTTCGGGCACACCGCCGTGCTCAAGCCAGCTTGAGTTGTGGTAGTATTCCTTTAAAGGATTTTTGTTGCTAAAGCTCATAGCAACGTTTATTTTGACCTTGTATTCGGGTTTGTCCTCGCGGTCCTTACCTTTACGCTCGGTTTGCCAGAACTGCACGTTTGCCATTTTATCTTCACCGACAACTTCGTTAACGTAGTCGGTAATACCGTTTTTATAAACAATCTCTTGTTGAATAAAACGGCTTCCCTGCTGTTCGCGGAAAACAAAAACAAGACCGTCGTTTACAATCGCCTGTCGCTTTAATGTATCGACAAAATAATCAACCGGAATATCAATATCGGTAAATACGTCCAAGTCAGGCTTCCAACGAATTTTAGTACCCGTGTCTTTACCTGAATATTCTTGCCTTTGCAGACCACCTATGTTAAAGCCTTTTTCAAAGTGAAGATTATATTTATAACCGTCACGCTTGATTTCAACGTCCATATACTCACTTGCAAACTGAGTAGACGCAAGACCTAAGCCGTTAAGACCTATTGAAAATTCATAATCGCCGCCGCTATTGGTATCGTACTTACCGCCGGCATAAAGGCTTTCAAACAAGAGCACGTAGTTATACTGCTCTTCCTTAGCGTTATAGTCAACTGGCGCGCCACGACCAAAGTCCTGCACTTCGATAGAGCCGTCGGTGTACTTTGTAATAACTATTTTGTTGCCGTAGCCTTCGCGGGCTTCGTCGATTGAGTTTGAAATAATTTCGAACACGCTGTGCTGACAGCCGTCAAGACCGTCCGAACCAAAGATAACCGCAGGGCGAAGTCGCACCTGGTCAGGTCCTTTAAGCTGCTTTATACTGTCATTACCGTATTCTACCTTAGGTTTTGCCATTAAAATAGCTCCTTAAACATAATTATACTTTTACATTATATACCATATTTAGTATCTTAGTCAAGCGAAACCCATAAATATATATTGATTTTTAAAGATATATAGTTTATTATATAATAATAGAGGTGTTTTTTATGGATTTTTTGCAAAGCTTTCTCGCAACCGACCTTGGAAAAGTGCTTTCAAGCGGTGCAGTTGTAAACTTTTTTCTTGTAATAATAGGCTCACTTTTAGGGCTTTTGTTTAAAAAAGGCATACCCGAAAGAATACAACAAACCCTAATGACAGGTATGGCATTTTGCGTGTTATACATTGGCATTACAGGGCTTTTTGAAGCGCAAGCGAACATCCTTGTTATGATTGTTTGTATGGCGCTGGGCTCTATAATCGGCGAGGTTATCGATTTGGACAAGCGGGTTAACAACTTAGGTCTTCGGATTGAAAACAGCTTTAAGAAAAAAGACTCTAACACCAAAATCGCCGAAGGCTTTGTAGCGGCAACCTTACTCTTTTGCGTGGGCGCTATGACCATTGTCGGCTCAATAGACAGCGGTATAAACGGCGACAACACTACACTCTATTCAAAATCGGTTATCGACTGTATCGCCGCGGTAGCGCTGACTTCAAGTATGGGTATCGGCGTTATTTTTGCCGCCGCTTCAACCCTTGTAATCGAAGGTGGGCTTACCCTTTTAGCAGGGGTTATATCCCCTATTTTAAGCGACTACATAATCGCGCAAATGTCGGTTATAGGCTCACTGCTTATAATAGCATTGGCACTTAATATGCTAAGGCTTACAAAAATCAGGGTTATGAACTTTGTTCCCGCAATTTTACTCCCCTTACTACTTTGCATTTTTTA
>JAFVTJ010000141.1 GCA_017503305.1 Clostridia bacterium | reverse complement strand
ATTTATTAAAAACAACGGACCTGATAGGTTCCGCGCACTCCTTTCGGGAGCGGTAAGCGATATTGAATATAAGCTTTTGATGGCGGCTAACGGATTAGCGCTTGATACCGATGACGGCAGGCTAAAATATCTGCAAGCGGCAGCGCAAATTCTGGCAACCACCGATGATATTATGGCAAGGGATATATATATTGGTAGACTTTGCGAAAAGTACGGTGTTTCACGCACGGCACTTACCACCAAGGTGGAGGAATTCCGCCAGCAAAGCAAACGCCAAAAGGCGCGTAAGGAGATTAGCGACGTTGTTCATCCTCGTTATACTAAGGATGATATTAACCCCGAAAGGCGAAAATCCTTAAAGGGTGTTGCGGCGGAGGAAACTCTTTTAGCCGTCCTTTTACAGCATCCCGATTTTGTGGAAATTGCAAAGGCTGAATTGCCTTATGAAAAAATGATAACCGATTTAAACCGTAGAGCCTATAAAATTTTATTGCAAGCAAACGAAGACGGCACACCTATGGATATTTCGGTTTTTGCACAAAGCTTTAAAGCATCTGAGGTTGGGTATTTGGTATCCCTTCAAAACAGTAATAAAGCGGGCAATAATCCTAAAACGGTATTAAAAGACTGTATAAAGGTAATATTAGAAGAGAATGCAGTTTTAAACTCGGCTTCGGACAATTCGGAAAATGTGGAAGACTGGGCGAAAAAGCTGCAAGAAATAATAAATAAAAAATCAAAAGGAAATGGATAAATATGGCTGATATTAAAATGCAAGATAAAGATATGAACAGGGAATATGAAGAAGAATTAGAATCAAGACCCAATAGTATTGATGAAATTGAGAATGCCCCCGATGACTTGGAGGAGCTTTTCTTAGAACCCCCCACATTAGATATTGATTTTGATAAAGAACCTACCGAGGAAGATTTAAAGGACGTAGAGGTTGACCAAATTACAGATGAGGATATTCCTCTTGAAAATCTTTCACTTGATGATCCGGTTAAGGTTTATTTGCGTGAAATCGGCCGTGTTCCGCTTTTGTCGGGAGAGGAAGAAATTGAGCTTGCTATTAAAATTGCTGAAGGCAATCAATATGCTAAGCAAAGGCTTACTGAGGCAAACCTTCGCTTAGTTGTTAGTATTGCAAAAAAATACGTTGGTCGCGGTATGTATTTCTTAGACCTTATTCAAGAGGGTAACGTTGGTCTTATTAAGGCGGTAGACAAATTTGACTATACAAAGGGCTTTAAGTTTTCAACCTATGCTACTTGGTGGATAAGACAAGCCATTACCCGTGCTATTGCCGACCAAGCCCGTACTATTCGTATTCCTGTGCACGTTGTAGAAACAATCAACCGTCTTAAAAAGGTGCAAAGCCAATTATTGCACGAAAACGGCTGCGAGCCCAGTGAAGAGCAAATTGCCGAAAAAATGCAGTTACCCGTTGAACGTGTAAGAGAAATTATGCGTGTGGCTCAAGAGCCTGTTTCAATGGAAACACCCATAGGCCCCGAGGAAGATTCTCGCCTTATGGACTTTATCCGCGATGAAGATGCCTTAGCGCCCGATGAAGCGGCTTTAAAGACTATTACTAACGAAGACATTGACAGCGTTTTGAAAACACTTTCTCCCCGTGAGGAAGCCGTTATTCGTTTGCGTTTTGGCTTAAAAGATGGCAGATGCCATACTCTTGAAGAGGTTGGTATGGAATTTGACGTTACAAGAGAGCGTATAAGACAAATTGAAGCAAAGGCACTTCGCAAGCTTCGTCATCCTGTTCGCAGTAACAAATTTAAGGATAGATAGGAATAATTGATATGCAATTTTCATATAAAACTAATGGAGTATGCTCGAGAAATATTTTAATCGATGTGGAAGACGGCATTGTAACAAGCGTTCGTTTTGAAGGTGGTTGCAACGGCAACACAAAGGGCATTTCCGCATTGGTAGTGGGTATGAAGGTAGAAGAGGTTATTAAAAGACTTGAAGGCATTAGATGTGGCTTTAAGGGTACCTCTTGCCCTGACCAGTTGGCACAGGCACTTAAAAGTATGGAGTGAGTAGATTGACTGCTTTTGACAGCGATATTAAAATCGCATCTGATAAACCGTCGCGTGATATTAAGAAAACACAAAACAATCCCAACGGGCAAGCATTCGCTGCGGCCGCCACTTACGAAGCGGCAAAGGCTTGGGGTTGTAGCGTTGCGCGTGAATTTATTAAGGATGCTAGGGAAAACAGCTGTGGTGACGAAACCGATTTTGATATGCTTATTCAAAGGAGATTATTGCTTTCCTTTGCGGCAACTGCCGGCTTTGAAAAATTTGCCACCGACGATTTTTTGTGTGGCGTAGCCCAAAAAAGCTTTTTAGACACCATTAAAGCAGAAGCTACTGAGCTTTTTGAAACCTCGCAGGATACAGGCGCTTTTTCCTTTTATTATTTAGCCTTTCGCCGTGGCGGCGATACGGTGCGCCGTATAGGACAAACCTTTGCAATGCTTTGCTCGCACGATGGCGACCCCGTTTATCAAGAGTTGGGCGAGGCGCTCTACTGTTGGTTTTTGTCGGTTGTTAAGGGAACAATGTAAAAAATAACATAAGCCATTCTTTTGCTTCATATTTTTGAAGTGAAAGGATGGTTTTTTAATATGCCAACAATATATTTAAGTCCCTCTACACAAGAATTTAACCCCTATAATGGCGGCGGTAACGAGGAGTATTATATGAACCTTGTCGCCGACGCTATGGAACCGTATTTAGCCGCAAGCGGAATACAGTTTGTGCGTAACACGCCGCAAATGACGGCGGCTTCTTCAATTGCGGCATCAAACAGCGGTGTTTTTGATTTGCATTTGGCGCTTCATTCTAACGCCACGGGCTCGGGCGACGGTTCGGTGCGAGGTAGCGAGGTTTATTACAACCCTTCTAATAGCGAAAGTAAGCGTTTTGCCGATATTGCGGCAAAAAATTTAAAGCTTATTTACCCCATTCCCGAAAACGTCAGAACCGTGCCGACAACTTCGCTTGGCGAGGTTGTGCGCACCAGAGCCCCCGGAGTGCTTATGGAAATCGCTTACCACGACAACGCCGAGGATGCCCAGTGGATAAGGGATAATATTGACCTTATTGCCGCTAATATTGTATTGTCTTTAACCGAATTTTTCGGTATTCCTTTTAATACCCCTGTACCTATTACGGTGGCAAACGTCAGAACAAACGGCGGCAACCTTAACGTACGTACCCGCCCCACAACTGATGCTTTTATTGTGGGGAGAATACCTAACGGAAGTGAAATAATGGTTTACGCGCGCGTACCCGGGTGGGCACTTGTAGGTTATAACGGAATTGTGGGCTACGCAAGTGACAGATACATAAATTTCAGTTGACACATTAAAATAAATATAGTAACATAAATACGTCTAAAAAAAGGGAAGTATATTAATATGAATAAATATAAAACCTTAGTTTCAAATACTGCGCTTATAAGTCTTGGTACCTTTGGTTCAAAGCTGTTGGTTTTCTTTATGGTGCGTTTTTATACGGGTTACCTTACCACAGCCGAATATGGCACCGCAGACCTAATTCAGCAAACTGCAAACCTTTTACTGCCAATTATTTCGATTGGAATAACTGACGGTGTTTTTCGTTTTGCTATTGATAGTAAAATAGATAAAAAAAGTGTTTTCTCAGGCGGTGTTTACACTATAACCCTTGGCGGATTGGCGTTTTTGCTTATAGCGCCGCTTTTGTGGCTTACTCACCAGTTTGATGGCTATATTTGGCTTATTATCCTTTATACGATGGCTTCCTGTTATCACTCGCTTTGCTCAAAGTATATCCGTGCTTGCGGTAGTACCGCATTTTTCGCAATTCAGGGTATTGTTAACACATCGCTTGTAATTATTTTTAACATTTTGTTCTTGGCAGTCTTTAATTTTGGCATTACCGGTTACGTTTTGTCGGTTGCAATAGCCGACGCTCTTTCAACCCTGCTTATATTAGTGCGCGATAAACTATGGCGCGATATGACCTTTAAGGTGGATAAGGCCGTTTTAAAGGAAATGCTAAGATACAGTATTCCGATGATTCCCGCTACAATTTTTTGGTGGGTAACAAGCGTTTCGAATCGCTATTTTGTAAGCTATTTCTTTGGCGACGATGCTAACGGTATTTACGCGGTTGCGTATAAAATACCAACTCTTTTGACCTTGATATCAACCGTGTTTATGCAAGCTTGGCAGTTCTCGGCCGTGCTTGAATCTGAAAACGACAGAAAAGCGCATATCGACTTTTTCTCAAAGGTTTGGGGTTCTTTCCAAAGCGTAATGTTCCTTGTGGGCGGTGTGGTTACTGCTTTAAGCGTACCGCTTATTAAAATATTAACAACTAAGGCTTACTACGGCGCTAGTATGTACGTTCCCATGCTTACCGCTGCTATGGTATTCAGCGCATTTGCTAACTTTATGGGTTCGGTTTACGTGGTGGAAAAACGTAGTAAGAATTCCTTCCTCACCACAATGGTTGGCGCGGTTGCAACACTTGTATTAACCTTTGTGTTAATAAAAACACCGCTTGGTGTTCAAGGTGCGGCAATTGCTACCTTTGTAAGCTATTTGTTGGTGTTTGTTATAAGAGCAGTCAATGCTTCTAAATATATTCCATTTAAGCTTTATTGGGTAAACGTTA
The DNA here is from genome assembly GCA_017503305.1 of Clostridia bacterium. The sequence goes on along the minus strand of JAFVTJ010000141.1, from coordinate 1,352 downwards.
TACTTAATACCGCTATTATAATGGTGCAAACGGTATTTATGGTTATGGGATTGCCTTTTAACTATCTTGTTCAGGCGGTTTGCGTGGTATTGCTTGGCCTTGTGAATTTTAAGTTTATTAAGGTGTTTATAGTAAAAATGCTCTCACTTGTGAAAGGTAAAATAAAATGAACTTTTTGTGGAAAACTTTTTGGGGCCAAATTTTAATGACCTTTTTGGTGTCAATGGTGCCTATTATCGAGCTTCGCGGTGCATTACCTATGGCAACCGGAGCAGGACTTGATTGGCGCATTGCTATTGTTGTGGCAATAATTGGTAATTTGGTGCCTGTACCATTTATTATAATGTTTATAAGAAAAATTTTTGCTTGGATGCGCAAACAAAACAATTTCTTTGGCAAAGTGGTTGAAAAGCTTGAAAATAAGGCATTTTCAAAAAGGGATACTATTGATAAATACGGCCCGTGGGGATTGTGGCTTTTCGTGGCAATTCCGCTTCCGGGTACGGGCGCATGGACAGGTGCTTTGATTGCGGCAATGCTTGATATTCCGCTTAAAAAATCCTTCCCAGCGATTGCGATAGGCGTTATAACGGCAGGCATAATTGTAGCCTTTGTAAGCTACGGTGCGGCGGCTTTGTTTTTCTAATGGAAAAATTACCTGAAAGAAAACTGAAAAGGTTAAAAGAATATGATTATAGTACTAACGGCGCGTATTTTGTGACGGTATGTACTCAAAATCGCAAGCAGATATTATCAAATATAATTGTAGGGACAGGCGTCCTCGACTGTCCGAAAATACAATTGTTAAATTACGGAAAAATTGCCGATAAATATATTAGGCAATTAAATGATTTTTACGATAATATTTCGGTAGATAAATATGTTATTATGCCTGACCATATTCATTTGCTTTTGACGATTCAAAACGGACAGTCGGGGACGCCTGTCCCTACGGATGTCAATTTAAAAATTGATAATGCAAATTCACAAGTTGCAAAATTTATTAGCACATTTAAAAGATTTTGCAATAAAGAATATGGCGGAAATATATGGCAAGCCAGATATTACGACCACGTCATTCGTAATAAAAATGATTATAATGAAATTTGGGAATATATTGAAAACAATCCTGCAAAATGGATAAAAGAAAAATTTTATGAAGAATAACAAAACGACCATTTTTAAAATGGTCGTTTTGATTTTATATATCTTCTTGGATTAATTTTCGCATCATATCAATTTGCTCTTGCTCATTTGCTGTTTTAAAGGCTTGAGAATTTTGAAGCGCTTCCATTTTTTCTTCAAAGGCTTTGCGTTCGGCGGTGATAATTTCATCAATTTCCTTTGGTGTT
>JAFVTJ010000140.1 GCA_017503305.1 Clostridia bacterium | reverse complement strand
TATTATTTCTCGCCGTCCTTGTGCGCTTCTTAAATACGTTAAGCACGCAGGACCTATTAAGACTAATACGAATAAGTGCGTAGGCTGTAAAATGTGTATGCAAATCGGTTGCCCTGCTGTTAGTATGGAAAACGGCAAGGTTAAAATTGATAATACCCTTTGCACAGGCTGTGGCGTATGCTCACAAATGTGTAAATTTGATGTTTTCGAAGCAGTAAAGGGGGATAAATAATGGGCACAAAAAATATTATGATTGTCGGCGTAGGCGGTCAGGGTACCTTGCTTGCGAGTAAGCTTCTCGGTAAATTGCTTTTAGGTAAGGGCTATGACGTTAAGGTAAGCGAAGTACACGGTATGAGCCAACGCGGCGGCAGTGTTGTAACCTATGTTCGCTACGGCGAAAAGGTTTATTCTCCTGTTATTGATAAGGCGCAAGCTGACGTTATCGTTTCTTTCGAAATGCTTGAGGCGGCTCGTTGGGCTGAATACCTCAAAAAAGACGGTGTTATCATTACCAACACCCAACAGGTAAACCCCATGCCTGTTATTACAGGCGCTTGCGAATATCCCGATAATCTCGAAGGTAAAATTAAAGATTTAGGTCTTAAATTAGATGCTTTTGATGCGCTTTCTTTGGCTGAAAAGGCAGGCAATTCCAAGGCGGTTAATATCGTGCTTATGGGTAGACTTTCGAAGCTTTTCGACTTTAGCGAGGAAGAATGGCTTACTGCTATTGAGCAGAGTGTTCCCGCAAAGTTTTTAGAGCTTAACAAAAAAGCTTTCGCTTTGGGTAGAGAATTAGAGGTGTAAAAAATGGGTGAATTTTATCAAAAGGAAATGGAGTGCGCTTCCCGTGAAGAAATGGTGGCACTTCAGAATGAGCGTCTTGTAGAACAGGTAAAGCACGTTTGGGAAAACGTACCTTACTATCGCAAGAAAATGGAAGAGAAGGGTGTAACTCCCGACGATATTAAGGGTATCGACGATTTATATAAGCTTCCTTTTTTAACTAAGGACGACCTACGCGAAGCGTACCCTTACGGTCTTTTAGGCGCCGATTTAAAGGATTGCGTTCGTATTCAGTCAACCTCAGGTACTACAGGTAAGCGTGTGGTGGCTTTCTACACTCAAGAAGATGTTGATTTATGGGAAGACTGCTGCGCTCGCGCTATTGTGGCTGCAGGCGGCACAAATGAGGACGTTTGTCAGGTTTCTTACGGCTACGGTCTGTTTACAGGCGGTCCCGGTCTTAACGGCGGCAGTCATAAGGTGGGTTGCTTAACCCTTCCTATGTCTTCGGGTAATACCGACCGTCAGCTACAGTTTATGACCGACCTTGGCGCTACTATTATTTGCTGTACTCCATCTTATGCTGAATATTTGGCTGAAAGCATTTACGAGCGTGGACTTCGTGACCAAATTAAGCTTAAAGCAGGTATCTTCGGCGCTGAAGCCTGGAGCGAAGAAATGCGCCATGATATTGAAGAAAAGCTAGGTATTAAGGCTTACGATATCTACGGTCTTACCGAAACCAGCGGCCCCGGTGTTGCTTTTGAATGCAGCGAACAAACAGGTATGCACATTAACGAAGACCACTTCATTGCTGAGATTATCGACCCCGATACCTTAGAGGTTTTACCCGAAGGCAGTCAGGGTGAACTCGTATTCACTTCTATTACCAAAAAAGGCTTCCCGCTGCTTCGTTATCGCACAAAGGATATCACAGTTTTAAGCCGTGAAAAATGTTCTTGCGGTCGTACACTTGTTAAAATGCATAAGCCAATGGGTAGAAGCGACGATATGCTTATTGTTAAGGGTGTTAACGTGTTCCCGTCACAAATCGAGGCGGTGCTTTTGGAAAACGGCTACCCCGCAAACTATCAGATTATTGTTGACCGTGTAAACCACAGCGATACTTTGGAAATTCTTGTAGAAATGACACCCGAAATCTTCTCTGACTCTTTGGGTAAAATTACTGAAATGGAAAAGAACTTGGTGTCTGCGCTTAAGGCGATGCTTGGTATTTATGCTAAGGTTCGTCTTGTTAGCCCCAAGACTATTGCCCGTAGTGAAGGCAAGGCTGTAAGAATTATCGACAAGCGTAAGATTTAAGGAGTGAATATTATGGCTATAAATCAAATTACCGTATTTTTGGAAAACAAGGCGGGCGCGCTTTTGGACGTAACAAAGCTTCTATCAAGTAATCAGGTTGATCTTCGCCCAATCAATATTGCCGAAACCGCCGACTACGGTCTTTTAAGACTTATCACTGCTGACAATAAAAAAGCTGAAGAGGTTTTAAAGGCAGAAAATCTTATTTTCACCGAAACTCCCGTTTTGGCGGTGGCTATTGACGATAAAGCAGGCGCTTTAACCAACCTTTTGGAGGTTTTCGCAAAGAACGATATTAACGTTCACTATATGTATTCAATTTTTGGCAATCAAGACGTTAAGGCATATATGATTATGCAGCTTTCCGACATTGAGAAAGCCACAAAGGTTTTAGGAGATAACAACATCGTTATCGCCGAACCCAAGGATTTGAAGATAGGTTAAAAATAAAAGCCTTGTAAAAGGCTTTTATTTTTTTATGCGGTGTGGTATAATTATCAAAAATCACAAAAGAAGATGTAATATGAAAAAGAATGACGAGTTTATTTTAGATATT
>JAFVTJ010000014.1 GCA_017503305.1 Clostridia bacterium | reverse complement strand
GGTGTAACAAAATTGCGTCCTTCAAGTATTGCCATACCGCAAGCGGCTTGTGTTAAAGCAATGGAACCACGGGGACTAGCACCCATAACCACGCCTTCATACTCACGTGTGGCCGAGGTTATGTTTATAATATACTTTAATATATCATCCGATATGTATACAAGCCCTATTGCCTGTTGTATTTTCATAATCTCTTCAGCGGTTGCAACGGGCTGCAAGTTCATTTCCTGCAATGCAGAGCGGTTAGATTTTAAAATTTCAAGCTCGGCCTCGGCTGAAGGATAGCCCATATTTATTCTCATTAAAAAGCGGTCTAGCTGAGCTTCGGGCAAGGGATACGTACCTGCAGTATCCACAGGGTTTTCGGTTGCCAAAATCATAAAAGGCTTTGGCAATACGTAAGTTTCACCGTCTACAGTAACCTGTCTTTCCTGCATTGCTTCCAAAAGGGCCGACTGTGTTTTAGGGCTTGCGCGGTTAATTTCATCGGCTAATACGATTTGCGAATGCACGCTACCCTTGTGGAAGGTCTTTTTGCCGGTGTTGATATCATAAACGTTAAAGCCTGTAATATCCGACGGCAAAACGTCGGGTGTAAACTGTATACGCTGAAAATCGCAGCCTAGGGATGCCGCCAACGCGCTTGCTAAGGTGGTCTTACCAAGACCCGGTAAATCTTCTATTATAATATGGCCTGAGCATATCAAGGAAACGAGCAATAAATCTATTACCTCGTCCTTGCCCACTACCACTTTTTTAATGTTTTCTTTTATCGCTTCTAAACAATTTATTTTTGCCATCTAAAAAATCCCCCTTTATTTTTTGCCCTTAAATTTTTTTGAAAAATCGAAAACAGGTAATAACAATCTTCGCTTTAAAATGTAAACAAATACGTTATTCTTGTCCTTTAATTCCTTTTCCAAAGCACTATGAGCGTTATATATAATTTCTATTTGCTTGTCGCTTGGTGTGACATTTCCGTAATAAATCGCCTCAATTATTGTTATACCATCCGAAATTACGCGAAACGCCTTGTTATTGTGCTCAGCCAAGGCTTTTTCCAAGCTTTCGCGAGCAGCCACAATGCTTTGCATATCGGCATCATCAAACACAGTATCGCCATAATGCAAGGCTTCAACTACGTTAATACCCAAATTAACCTTTTTAGCATAGCGTTCATCAAGGACTATTTTGGTTCTTTGGGTCAATTCGTGTATTGTTTCGCCTCTTTTAATGCCAAAGCCAAGCCATCTGAACTGGCGCAGCATATCGCGGTAATAAAATCTCGCTTGCCGCTTGGTATCCTTAAAGCGCCGTCTAACCGATTTAAGCCTATAAAATCTTTGCGAAAAAATTACATTAAACAATGACGCTAACAAAACCAAAGCCGCTATCGGTACTGTAATCAAAAGCAGAATATTCGGTCCGCCGTCCCATTCAAGCACTGTACCGGGGGTTTGATGGTCTTCATCAACCTCAGAATCGGTTTGATTGTCTTGGTCCACATCGCTGCCGTGTTGCCCATTATTACCCGATTGCCCTGTCGGATTTATCGGTACAGCCTTTTTATTTGGTGTGGGGTCAAAAGCCATCCAACCAATGTGTGGTATATAGCATTCAACCCAAGCATAAGGTTGCGAACGGTCCACCGCCTGAGTGTTTGTGATTTCGTTATTGATAGTGCGGAAGCCTGCCGCCAACCTTGAAGGTATGCCTGCCGCACGAGTAAGAGCTATCATAGCGGTAGAATAGTATACACAATGCCCTTGCTTTGTTTGAAAAAGCTTTAAAATAATGTCGTCGCCCTCGATAAAATCAGGCGGAGTTTCGGTATAAACAAAACCGTTTTGTTGAGAAAATAATTCACAAATTCTAAACGCCTTGTCATAGTAATTATCAGTAACAAATCCCATTGAGGCAATAACACTATCAACTACTACGGGTAAATTTTCGAATCTTTGAGTGTAAAACTTATAAAATTCACATTCGGGGTCATAAAGCGGGTCAGTGCCGTTACCGTATACTGGAATAACGTATCCAAGCTGTTCCTTTAAAAGCTCCTGCTTTGTGTCATAAATAATAGTATCAAAGCTATATTGAAAATCGGTTTCTTGACCATAAAAAGAAAATAAACTGCCGTTTGTGTTAAAAATCAATTGATTTTTATTGGGAGTATCTTCTGAAAAATTATAAGCCTGACCCAAAACCGGAAAAACGTGACTGTCGCGAACCATATAAACGTTAACACGCTTTTTTAAGCCAAGGTTTGAAACCGTATTTTTATGGTAACTATCATCCAAAATGGTTGTTGAAAGATAGCGTCCCTCCTGCTTTTCCCACGGTCCGTTTACACGGTAGGTATTAACAAAGGTATTTTTCCAATTGTATCCGTCAAAGGTATCAAATGCCGAAATTTTTGCAAAAGTAGGCTCGGTCAAATCAGTAACGGCCAAGGTTACTGATTTATATTTTTTTAAACTTCCGCCAACATAATCGCGGTTAGCTGCAAGACCTAAATCATAAAGCGAAATTTGCAAATTCTTCTGTTCCTTGGTGTATGCCTTTGTAACGGTTTGAATATCCGATACAACGTTAGTAAAATAACGTGTGCGCACGTTTTCACCCATTTTAAATACAACCGTAACAGATGAAAGGCAAACGACAACTGCAACTATTGTTGATACTACGGCAAAGAGCCATTTCTCGCCAAGAATACCAAAAAGGTTTTTAAAATTAGGCAGGTTTTTATTGTGGAATTTTCCACTGGCAATTAACGGAAAAACACCCGCCACAATAAACGGTATAGCCCAAAAATCGTAATTTATATAACCTGTAACAAAAGCCACAAGCATAACCGCTGCAGCCACGCAAACCACAATCCAAGACCGTTTGGTTGTTCGCACAAGTGCGAAAAGCAATATTGTAATACCAATATTCACTAAGGTGTGAATAAGGTAAAAGCCCGTTTGCGAATTCCACTCAGAATCGGCCGGCAACATTGCAAGCCACCACTTTACAAAATCTACAAAGCTTTTAAAAATTTCGTAAGCTGTTTCGCTAAAAATTACCGCGGCAAAAATGCCAACTGCAGCTGTGCCCAAAAAGGCAAGCGGCAACCACCAACGGCGGCTAAGCAAAACTATTAAAACTATTGTTACAAGAGTTTGCCATATAACCGTTTTTACACCTGCTTGTATGTAGAAAAAAGAATCCACAATAATGCAAACGCCTATTGTAATAAGCCAACAGCTAAGAATGGTTGCCAAAAACTCAAGCGGTGTTTCGGTGCCTCTTTCGCGCTTTTTAAATATATTTTTAATCATAGCACCTCACCAATCTTTGCTTTAATTTGGTCGGCCGAAGCAATCGACAAACGTGCCAAATCCCTTGTTTTAAGACTTATCGCCTGGGCATCAAGGCCTTTGTCAACAGGCACAATACAATATGCCACCTTGCCGGATTTGTTGATTTCGGTAAAGGTGCTTATAAGATTATCCGAAGGGTTAGCAGATATAACATAAACTCTGTTAGAATTTAAAATTTGCATACCTTCAAAATAAGTAAGGTCTAATTCATCAGTTCTGGTTGAGAAAATTTTATTTGTAAATTCGGGATAAATTTTCAATAGGTCAGCCTGGTCGTACAAATCAAAGGTTCTAACCTCCAAACCATCCTTACAGCGCGCAAAAGTAACCTTAACCGCAGTGTTAATCCCCACAAAATACTTCGCAAGCGAAATCGCCGTCTCGCACGCAATATCCACCATATCATCGGACCTGTCACCAAAAATGGCAGTATCCACCACAATAGTAACCGTAGGCTCTTGCGGTGTTTCAAACAAACGAGAATGAAGTTTTCTAGTGCGGGCAGTAAGTTTCCAGTTGATACGCTTTAGGCTGTCGCCATCACGAAAGTCGCGTGAATCCCCCAAAAGCTCACCATTTTCGGTGTTTAAAAGGTTGGTAGAACCAAACCCGCCCGAGCTATCCCTCGCGTCAATTTCGTCAAAATCGTAAACGTTGGGTAGAATTGTGATTTTTTTAATAAGGTTTGACCTTTTACACCAAATAACAGGCAAGCTGAAAAAGCCGAACAAATCCTCAACACGCATTTTTTTAAT
>JAFVTJ010000013.1 GCA_017503305.1 Clostridia bacterium | reverse complement strand
TTCGCCGAAATAGCCCGTAACCGCCGTTCGAGGTATTTCGGGGATATTTTCACTTATTTTAACGAGAGAGGTTTGCAAATCGCGTACACTCTCGTTTCGCATACCTTCGGTTAAAAAGTAACCGGGGTATAATTTTGCGTTAGTGCCTTCATAGCCTTGTGGCAAAGAGGCAACTGTATCGGTGTAGACACGCTGTATGGGGTTCCAGGTTTCGTTATTAACTATTCCTGTGGGATTCAGTCCGTAAAAGGACTGAAAACGCTCCACCGCCGCCACCGTTTCGGGACCAAAGTAGTTACTGCGGGGGACAGGTTCTAATGCGCCGTTAAAATAAGCCAAAATGCTTAAGTAATACTGTAGTGTTGTAACGGCAGTTCCGCTGCTACCCTCGGCAATTTGGGTATCAAAGGGGACACTTGCTTCGGCTATTGATACGCCTTCGCTCACTAAATCCGAAAGCCCTTTAACACCGTTATAATAGCGTTTTATTTGGTACCAGGTGGATTTGTCAACTTCGCCTGTGATATTAAGGTTAAAAATTTCTTGAAATTTTCTCACTGCGGCTTGAGTTTCTATGTCGAAGATACTGTTAATTTCCGGTATTTTGGGTATTGCGGGGTAGTTTTGTGCTATTCGGTTTAGCTGGATTTTTATAATTTGCACGTTGTTGCCGGCGTCGCCCAACTTAAGCGGTACACCCGGGTAGGATTCGGTAGTGAAGCCTACGGGGGCATCGTTAACTATGCCGATATCATTACCGTAATAATTTTGTAAGATAGAAAACGGGGTACGCCCTTCGTTTGCAAGCTGTACCGTACCCCATTGGGATAAACCGCTACAGGTGGAGGTGGTGCCGTTGCAAAAGGTGGCAAAAAGCGGCTCAACGTTGCCTTGCCGTACAATATAATCGTTAAAAATTTCGTCGACTATGTAGCCAATGTTTTCAAAAATTTCGCGATCCTTTACAAAGGCTTGGTCAATAGCGGTGCTGTTGGTGATATCAAAATCATACCCGCGTGTGCGGTAGTATTCGGTGTAAACACGGTTTAACGCGTAGGAAATTATGGCGTAAATATTGGCTCTTAGCGCGGTTTCGGGCCAAGTGGGGTAAATCTCACTGGAAGCAACGTTTTTAATGTATTCCGTAAAGGGCACGGTCACGTTTTCGGCAGCCGAATCGGGCGGACCCAAATGCACCGTTATAGTTTCGGGAATAATGGGGAATAAAATTTCAGCCATATTATCACCCTATAAATCATACTTTTGGGATTCGTCAAAAATCTGCGGACTTTTGTCTTGCGATGCGGTTTCTTCTAAAATAAGGTTGGATTGCTGAAGCGAAGTGATACCGCTGAAAACGGGAATATTAAGGTGGATATTTTTAATATATCCGTCGGCTTCGACCACCATATTGTAGGAAGAATAAGGAATGGACGTGCTATCTTGGTTTAAAGAGAGCGACCTTTCGGGAGTGGGTAGGGTAAAGGTTTTGGTTCTTCCGCTTTGGTTGGTTGTATCGCTGTCAATAACCTGCATATTACTGTAATCCCCCGTAAAAACGGTAACCTTAGCGTTGCTTACGGGGTAGAGCGAGCGAATTGCGGTAACAATGCCTATAAGACTGCCTTGCGCACTGTTTTCGTTTTCGGGCGTTGGGTTATGCGCTGTCTTTTCCGCTATGGTGGCTTTTACATTCGCATTTGCCGATTTATACATTTTTCGCATTTCGTTTTTGTATTTTTCAATCAAATTTTGGTCCAAAAAAATCACCTCATATCATTATATGACGAATGATTATTTTGTGTTTGTAAAGCCTGAAATACGGACAGTCGGGGACGCCTGTCCCTACGATATACCAAAAAGGTTGCATAAAAAATCCCACACACTCTAGAAGTGTGTGGGATAAATTTATTTTGCCTTGCTTTCGCAATAAAGACAGCGGTAAACACGGTTTTCTTTATCGGTTAGTTTGAAAATTTGCGGTAATTCCTGCTCGGTTGTAGAGATACAACGCGGATTTTTACAGGTGATTACGTTGGTTAATTTTTCGGGTAAAGCGATACGCTTTTTCTCCTGTGTTTTGCCGTCTTTAATAATATTTACGGTAATATCGGGGTCGATATAGCCTAAAATATCGGTGTCAAGCTCGATATTGTCATCGATTTTGATAATATCCTTTTTGCCCATCTTTCTACTGTCGGCATTGTTTATAAGCGCTACCGAGCAAGCAAGATTTTCGAGCTTTAAAAGGGTATAAATCTTCATACCGAGCCCTGCGGTTATATGGTCGATTACTATACCGTTTTTTATTTCGTCAACTGTCATTTACTTAACCCCCAAAAGCATTAAAATAAGTGCCATTCGCATATATTTGCCATTGAGCACCTGTTTAAAGTAGCAAGCGCGCGGATCGCTGTCAATAGATACGCTTATTTCGTTAACACGCGGCAACGGATGAAGAATACTTAAATCGGATTTAGCGTTTTTAAGCTTTGCGGGAGTTAAAATATAACTGTCCTTAAGTCTTAAATACTCTTCTTCGTTGAAGAAGCGTTCACGTTGAACGCGGGTCATATAAAGAATATCAAGCTCGGGCATAACGCTTTCCAAATCGGTAGTTTCAACAATTTGGAAGTTCTCTTTTTTAAGGGATTCTTTAATATATTCCGGCAAGCGTAATTCGTTTGGAGAAATAAGTACAAACTTAACGTTATTATAACGGCGAAGGGCGTTTATAAGGGAGTGAACAGTTCTGCCAAACTTTAAGTCGCCGCAAAGACCGACTGTAAGGTTATCAAAACCGCCCTTTTCGCGCTTGATTGTAAGTAAGTCAGCCAAGGTTTGTGTGGGGTGATTATGACCGCCGTCACCCGCGTTGATAACGGGGATGCTTGCGTTCATAGAAGCCACAAGGGGAGCGCCTTCTTTGGGGTGACGCATGGCTATAATATCGGCATAGCAGGAAACGGTTTTAGCGGTATCGGCTATGCTTTCACCCTTTGCGGCAGAGCTGCTTTGGGCTTCCGAAAAGCCTAAAACGTTACCGCCAAGCTCGTACATAGCCGCTTCGAAACTAAGTCTTGTTCGGGTTGAAGGTTCAAAAAACAAGGTAGCAAGCTTTTTGCCCTTGCATTTTTCTCTGTATTTTTGCGGATTTTCAATAATATCGTTAGCGGTAGCTAAAAGGGAGTCGATTTCTTCTAACGATAACTCTGCAATATCAATTAAACTTCTCATTAAAACGTACCTTTCGATTATTCTTTAGCGCCGTTAATAGCAAGGTAATTTTTGATTCTTTCAACGTTTTCTTTGTTTTTTTCGTCTTCTTCTAAGTATTCGATAATGTCGTAGACGTCAACTACCGAATATACAGGGAAGCCAAATTCTTCGCCAACCTCAGCCATTGCGCTCTTGTCGGTTTTGCCCTTTTCCTTGCGGTCAACCATAACAAATGTAGCGGCAACCTTGGTGCCTTCGATTTTAGAGAGAATTTCCATACTCTCGCGAATAGCGGTACCTGCGGTTATAACGTCTTCTACTATAACTATTTCTTGGCCTTCTTGGGGCTTGTAGCCTACAAACACACCGCCTTCGCCGTGGTCTTTTTCTTCCTTGCGGTTAAAGAAGAAGGGAACGTCCAAGCCGTTTTTAGCCAAAGCTACTGCAACTGATACTGCAATCGGAATACCCTTGTAAGCGGGGCCGTAAAGCACAGTTTTTTTGTTGCCAACCTTTTCAAAGTAAGCCTTGGCGTAAAATTCGCCTAATTTACAAATTTGTTCGCCTGTTTTAATATCGCCTGCGTTTATAAAATAGGGG
>JAFVTJ010000139.1 GCA_017503305.1 Clostridia bacterium | reverse complement strand
GTTTGGAAGTTAAGCGCTCCCACTTTAGTAAAGTGCGAATGCGGTGCTTATAAGCGCCCTCACAGACTTTGCGCAGCTTGCGGTAAGTACGACGGCCGTGAAGTTGTTGCAGTTGCTGAATAATTCAGTATGACTTTCAAAATCAGAGGGGGATTAATTCCTTCTCTGATTTTTTTCTGATTTTATTTTGGGAGGTGTAGTATATCTGTTATAATTGAAACGGTTGAAAAAGGCAGTCCTGCCTATAAAGCGGGCATTACGAGTGGCGATACTCTGCTTACAATTAACGGTAACGAGATTGTTGACGTGCTTGACTACCGTTTTTACCAAAAAAATGAAAAGCTTCTTGTTTCATTTATAAATAAAAAGGGCAAAATTAAGTGTAAGCGGATAAAAAAGGCAGAGGATAGCGAACTTGGGCTTAACTTTGCTACTTATTTAATGGATAAACAACACTCCTGCCTTAATAAATGCATTTTTTGTTTTATTGACCAATTGCCTAAAGGTATGCGCGATAGCCTTTATTTTAAGGATGATGATTCGCGCCTTTCCTTCCTTTTTGGCAACTATATTACCCTTACCAATATTACCGAGCATGAAATTGAGCGTATTATAAAAATGCATATAAGCCCAATAAATATCTCGGTGCATACTACAAATCCCGAGCTTCGCGTTAAAATGATGAAAAACAAAAACGCGGGCAAGGTGTTGTCTATTATTAAGCGTTTTAACGATGCGGGCATAAAGCTTAACTGTCAATTGGTTTTGGTGCCCGGCATCAATGACGGGGCTGAGCTTGAGCGCTCACTTTCCGATTTGTTGGCACTCAGTAACGTTGAATCTGTTGCGGCGGTGCCTGTAGGACTTACAAAACACCGCGAAGGCTTGCCCGAGCTTAAGCCGTTTGACAAGAGCTCGGCCGCTAAAACTATTGATATTATTGAAGGCTTTGGCAACGAAACCTTGCAAAAATATGGTAATCGCCGTTGCTATGCATCGGATGAGTTCTATATTTTGGCCGAACGCGAGATGCCGAGCGCTGACTACTATGGCGAGTTTTTACAGCTTGAAAACGGTGTCGGTCTTTGCGCTTTGCTTTTGTCTGAAGCGGAAGAAGCTTTAAAGCTTATTGATTTTAAGTTGGAGAAAAAGCGTAAGGTCACTATTGCAACCGGTGTTGATGCATATCCGTTTATTACACAAATAGTTGACAAAATGTTAAAAAAATGGGATAATTTGGAATGTAGCGTCAAAGCTATCGAGAACAACTTTTTCGGCACCTCGATAACAGTTGCGGGCCTTATAACCGCTACTGATATTGCAGAGCAGTTAAAGGGTGCCGATTTAGGGGAAGAATTGCTTATTCCCACCGTAATGTTGCGGAATGAAGGCGATATGTTCTTAGATAGCGTAACTGTAGAAGAACTTTCACAAAAATTAGGTGTAAAAATAACCCCCACCCCTGTTGATGGGTACGAGCTTGTAAGCCACGTTGTTGGTGAGGATTTTGATTAAAGGAGTAGCGTATGGCAAAACCGATAGTTGCCGTTGTGGGCAGACCAAACGTGGGTAAATCCACACTGTTTAATAAAATAATCGGCAAACGGCTTTCAATTGTTGATGATACGCCTGGTGTAACCCGTGACCGTATTTACGGCGACGGCGAATGGCTTGGCAAGAAAATGATGTTTGTTGATACGGGTGGTATTGAGCCTAAAACCGACGATATTATACTTAAAAGTATGCGTTCACAGGCTCAATTGGCTATTGATACTGCTTCGGTTATAATTTTGGTAACCGATTTAAAGAGCGGTGTTACCGCTGCTGATATGGACGTTGCAGCAATGCTTCAAAAAAGCGGTAAGCCAATTGTTTTGTGCGTTAATAAGTGCGATAAAATCGGCGAAGCACCACTTGAATTTTATGAGTTTTACAATTTAGGCTTGGGCGAGCCTATTGCCGTTTCTTCGGTACATGGACACGGCACAGGTGATTTGCTTGACGCGGTCATAGAAAATATACCCGAAAGCGATTTTGATGATGGTGACGATGATATTATTAACGTTGCTATTATCGGTAAGCCTAATGCAGGTAAATCTTCCCTTATAAATCAAATCGCAGGGGAGGAGCGCTCAATAGTTTCAAACATTGCGGGTACCACTCGTGACGCTATTGATACTAAAATTGAACGTGATGGTGTTAAATATAACTTTATTGATACTGCGGGTCTTCGCAGAAAAAGTAAGGTTGAGGATAAGATTGAAAAATATAGCGTGCTTCGTGCTAAAATGGCTATCGAGCGCGCCGACGTATGCGTTATTATGCTTGACGGCGAGGACGGCTTTACCGAGCAGGACTCAAAAGTGGCAGGTCTTGCGCTCGAACAGGGTAAGGCTTGCATTATTGCGGTTAACAAGTGGGATGCAGTTGAAAAGGACGGCAAAACCATGGACGCTTACCGTAAAAAGCTTATGACCGATTTTGCCTTTATGCCTTATGCGCCGATAATCTTTATTTCGGCTAAAACAGGTCAGCGTGTGGATAGACTTTTCAGTCTTATAAAATACGTTAACGAACAAAATACAATGCGTATTTCCACGGGTAAGCTTAACGATATTTTGGCTGATGCTACCGCACGTGTTCAGCCCCCTTCGGATAAGGGCAAGCGTCTTAAAATTTATTATATGACTCAGGCTTCTACTAAGCCGCCAACATTTGTTTGTTTTTGTAACAATGCAGAGCTTTTCCATTTTTCGTATCAGCGTTATTTGGAAAATCAAATTCGTTCAACTTTCGGGCTGGAAGGTACGCCCGTAAGGTTTGTCATTAGAGAAAGAGGAGATAAATAATGGCAATGACTGTAATTGTGACTATAATAGCCGCTTATTTAATTGGTAGTATAAACTTTGCCGTAATTTTTGCTAAGGCCTTTATGCAACGCGACGTAAGAGAACTTGGCAGCGGCAATGCGGGTGCCACCAACGTGTTGCGCAACGCGGGTTTTGTACCCGGTATTTTAACTTTTGTTTTTGATGCCCTTAAGGGCTTTGCCGCTACTTATATGGGTATGGCTATTTTTGAGTACGTAAACAAAAAAACCGGTACCGATTTGTCCGACGCCGCAATAGGCGCTCTTGCTTGCGGCCTTGCGTGTATGTTGGGTCACGTTTTCCCCATTTTCTTTGAGTTTAAGGGCGGTAAGGGTATAGCGGTAAGTGTTGGTATTTTTGCCGTTTGCGCACCTTTGGCGATAACAATAGGTGTTCTCATTTTTGCGGCTACTGTTTTTATTACAAAATACGTATCCTTAGGTTCGGTATTGGCAGCCGTTGCGGTTGTTGTGCTTTCTATGATATTCTGTGATAAGTCGGCTATGCTTTTGCCGCAAATAGTTTTGATTTTAGCTATGGGCGCGGTGGTTATAATTAAGCATACCGAAAATATAAAGCGTCTTATCGCGGGCACCGAATCTAAAATAAAAATTGGTGGCAAGTAATGGCTAAGATAACGGTATTAGGCGCCGGTGGCTGGGGCATGGCCTTGGCACTTTCGGCTTATAACAGCGGTCATAACGTTACACTTTGGTCGCCATTCGATGAAGAAGTAAAAATGCTACAAGAAAAGCGCACTAACGAAAAGCTTTTGCGTGATGTGTTTTTACCTTCTAATATAAAGATTACTACCGATATTTCGGTTACAAGGGATGACAACCTAACCATTATCGCGACTCCCTCTATTGCGGTAAGAAGCGTAGCGAAAAAGTTAGCGCAGTATAGAAAAAGCGGTATTGTGGTTAACGTTTCAAAGGGCTTTGAAGCAGATAGTCTTAAATTTTTATCTGATGTTATAACGGAAGAAATACCGGGCGCTACGGTAGTGGCTCTTTCGGGACCCTCTCACGCAGAAGAGGTTGCGCGAAATATTCCCACCTCAATTGTTGCGGCTTCACTTTCATTACCGGCTGCTCAAGTGGTGCAGGATATTATGACAGGCGAAGCGTTGCGCGTGTACACTTCAACCGATTTGGTAGGTGTAGAGCTTGGCGGTGCTTTAAAAAACGTTATAGCTATAGCTGCCGGCTTGTGTGATGGCTTAGGGTTGGGTGACAACACTAAGGCCGCACTTATTACAAGAGGTCTTGCTGAAATGACTCGTTTAGGTGTTTCTATGGGCGCTAAGGAATTTACCTTTGCGGGCCTTGCGGGTATTGGTGATTTGGTGGTTACCTGTACTTCGCGCCATAGCCGTAATAATCGTTTTGGATTTAAGGTTGGCAGTGGGATATCGGTAAAAGAAGCATTGGAAGCTGTCGGCACGGTAGAAGGCTATTATGCCGCCGAAAACGCTTACAGGTTAAGCCAAAAGTATAATGTGGAACTTCCGATTATAAGGGAATGCTACGGTGTTTTATATGAGGGAAATGACGTGAAAAATTGCGTTAATAACCTTATGAATCGACCAAGCAGAAGTGAACATTAAAAAAATAAAAAAAACACTTGATTTTTGAATTAAGTTGTGATATTATATATTTTGCTATGCGGTCAGTAATAGTTGCTGGCAAAAAAGAAGGAGGTGCAGACCATGGCTAAATGTGATATCTGCAGTAAAGAAATTGCTTTCGGTATTAAGGTTTCTCACTCACACAGACGTTCGAACAGAACATGGAAGCCTAACGTTAAGAAGGTAAAGGCAATCGTAAACGGCACTCCCCGTCGTATCAATGTTTGCACCCGTTGCTTACGTTCAGGTAAGGTTACCAGAGCAGTCTAATATTTCTTACAAACTAACCCTGAGTTTTGCTCAGGGGTTTTTTGTATCATAGGAGTTTTTTAATGTTAAAGGCAGTTATTTTTGATTTGGACGGTACACTTGCAAATACCATAGAGGATTTATGCGACAGTACAAACTACGCGTTAGAAAAGCACGGTTTTCCTAAGCGTGACCTTTCGGAATTTAATATGTTTATAGGCGATGGTGTGCCAAAGCTTATTGAAAGGGCAATACCGGCTGCGGTTTTCACTGAAGAAGCAAAGCAAATTTGTTATAACGAATTTATGGCGCATTATCGTAATCATTTTCTAGATAAGACCAAGCCTTATGAGAATATAGCCGATTGTGTTTGCCTTTTAAAAGAAAAAGGCTTAAAGCTTGCGGTGGTTTCAAACAAAATTGATGAAATGACACAAAAGATTGTGGAAGATTTGTTTTGTGGCGAATTTTCGGTTGTTGTCGGCAAAAGAGAAAACTGCCCCTTAAAGCCTGACCCCACTTCTACATTTGAAGTTATGGAAAAATTAGGCGTAGCACCTTCTGAATGCGCCTTTGTTGGCGATTCGGGCATGGATATGAAAACTGCCAAAAATGCAGGTTGTGTGGCTGTTGGCGTGCTTTGGGGCTTTAGAGGAAAAGAAGAATTGATAGAAAACGGTGCCGATTATTTGGCTAATAAGCCACAAGAACTCGCACCGCTTATTTTGGGATTATAAAAATGGCTTCATCAAAATATTTATCAACAAAAATTGCGGGTTACGTAGGCTTTTTTGTACAGGCAATTGTTAATAACTTTTTGCCAATTCTTTTTATAGCCTTACAAGACGTTTATAAAATGAGTTACGCCCGTTTGGCTTTTTTAATAGCAGTAAACTTTGGAGCGCAAATTATAGTGGATTCTATAGCTCCTAAGGTTGTGGCGTTAATAGGTTATAGAAAAGCTGCGGTTTTAGCTCAGTTTGCCGCTTTTTTGGGACTGGCACTTTTAGGATTCTTACCTAACCTTATAAGTCCATATGTTGCAATAATTATTTGTATAATTATTTATGCTACGGGAAGCGGACTTACTGAGGTAATACTTAGCCCTATGATAGAAATGCTCCCCACTCGCAATAAATCGGGCAATATGGCGTTACTTCATTCCTTTTATTGTTGGGGACAGGCGGCAACCGTTTTGCTTACAACTGCCGCAGTTTATATATTTGGTTTTAAAAATTGGTTTATAATTCCGCTTATTTGGTCGGTAGTGCCCTTTATAAATATGTTTTCCTTTTTAAAGGTACCGATTGTCGAGCCTGATCCGAGTGTTAAAACCGCCACCTTTTTTGAACTTTTGAAAAATAAAAGGTTTATAATTTATATGCTTTTAATGTTTTGTGCGGGTGCCAGCGAAATCGCTATGGCTGAATGGGCATCCATTTTCGCGCAAAATGCCTTGGGCGTTTCAAAGGCGGTTGGTGATATGGCAGGCCCTTGCGCTTTTGCGATTTTTATGGGTTTTGGCCGTGTTATTTATGCTAAATTTTCAAAGCGTATTTCGTTTGAAAAATTGTTAATAGGCCTTAATGCTTTCGGTGTGGTGTGCTATCTTTTTGTGGCGATATGCCAAATACCCTTGGTTTCGCTTGTTTTTTGTGCCCTTTGCGGTCTTACTGTCAGCGTTTCGTGGCCGGGGATTTATTCGCTCGGTGCTTCCCAATTTAAAAATGGCGGCGCAGTAATGTTTGGTGCTTTTGCCATGTGCGGTGATTTTGGCTGTGCATTCGGCCCGTGGCTTATTGGTATTTTGGCCGATAAATTTAGCCTTAACTTAGGTTTTGGCGTAGCTTCGGTATTTTCAGCCTTAATTGTTGTCTGTGGTTTTTATCTTTTAAAAAATAAAGATTGCAAAAATTAGAATATCGGTATATTATTAAATAGAGGTGAGCAATATGAAAAGAGATGATTATCTAACCTGGGACGAATATTTTATGGGTATTGCAATGCTTTCTGCTCTTCGCAGTAAGGACCCGTCAACACAGGTGGGTGCTTGTATTGTTAACGACGACAAGCGTATTTTGTCAATGGGCTACAACGGTATGCCGCGTTGCTGCAGCGATGATGAATACCCTTGGGACCGTGACGGCGACCCTTTGAATTCTAAATATCTTTACGTTTGCCATGCCGAATTTAATGCTATTTTAAACTGCGAACGCGGTAACGTGCGCGGTTGCACAGTTTACGTTACACTTTTCCCTTGTAACGAATGCGCTAAGGCTATTATTCAGTCGGGCATAAAGGAAATCGTTTACAAGGAAGATAAATACGCCGATTCTGATTCGGTTAAGGCGTCCAAGCGTATGTTTGACAGCGCAGGCGTAAAATATAGACAATACGATTGCACTAATAAAGAAAAAACTTTAAAGTTTTAATGCGTTTTAAAAAATACAGTAAATCAAAGGACCAAGGAAGATGATTATTTCCTTGGTCCTTTTTTAAAAGTTTCCTATTTAATTATTATTCAGACTTATAATTTGTATTATATCCGGGGTTATCTTTGGGTCTTAGTGCGTTAGGATATTCAATATCGGTTTGAATATTAAATATAATTTTTTGAAGTCTTTCATAAACGTCTTGTGCGTCTTTTAAGAATTCAAAGGAATCTGAGCTATTAGAGTCACCGCTGGTGGCATTAAGTAATACATCGCCTGTATGCGAAAACTTATTAAAAATACCGATTTTTAATTTAACGTCCTTTAAATCTTTATAAAAAATGGAAGTTTCGTTTATAGCAAAAAATCCGTTTTGAATTATAATGCGATGATTTGTAATATAATAGGTGGTATTTTTCCAAATTCGTCGTGCAGAAATTATATTTGCAAGCCAAATCCAGACAGGTATTAGGTGTAATGCCATAAATGGTAGAAGAATGAAGAGAAAACTTCCGCCTTCTGCTATGGATGCAGCAATAGCACTTGAATCGAAAATCAGCCATACAATAGCTATAGGCATCATAACAAAAGTGCGTTTGGCAATAAATGGTTTTTTCTTGGGTTGCCCCTGCCATAGAATATACTCACTTATATTTAATGAAGGGATTTTATTAGTGTTTTCTAATATATCTTTCAAAATAATTCACCTGTATTTAAAGTTTTATAATAAATTTTTCCTTAATTCTTCTGCTGATTTGCTGGAGAGTAATGCAGGGGGAATGTCGAATACAGTCTTGCACCCCTTGTCGCCGGTTTGGTTTAAGCGGTAAGCGGCGCGGGCGTAAGCTACAAGCACGCTTGCGGTAAATTCGGGGTTGGAGTCGAGCTTTAAATTATATTCGATTATAGCGGTGTTTTGGTTGTCCCAGCCTGTTTTACCGCTACGAATCACAGTGCCGCCGTGTGGTAATCCTTGGTGGTCGCGTTTCATTTCTTCCATTGTGATAAAATGCACGGTGGTGTCGTAATCGGCAAAGTAGTTGGGCATTGTAACGATCTCTTTTTCGATTTGTGCCTTGTCAGCGCCGTCTTCTACCACTACAAAGCATTCTCTAGTGTGCTTTTGGCGGGTGGAAAGCTCGGGCATAGCGCCGTTTTTAACAGCGTCTACAGCCGCTTCTACAGGGATGGTGTACTGTCTTGCGTCAATTACACCATTGATGCGTCTTATAGCGTCTGAATGGCCTTGGCTTACGCCCTTGCCCCAGAAGGTATAATCCTTGCCCTCGGGTAAAATGGCGTTGGCGTAAAGGCGGTTAAGAGAAAACATACCGGGGTCCCAGCCAACTGAAATAATGCCGATTTTGCCACTTTCCATAGCGTTTTTGTCAACGTTTTCAAAATGCTCGGGTATTTTTGCGTGGGTATCAAAACTATCGATAACGTTAAAATGCTTTACGTATTCGGGGGTTTGCACGGGCAAATCGGTTGCACTTCCGCCACAAATAATAAGCACGTCAATATCGTTTTTAAAGTTTAAAATATCGTCAATGTGGTAAACCTTGGCGGTTTTGGTTTGTATTGTAAGGGTTTTAGGGTTGCGGCGGGTAAAAACGGCCGTTAATTCCATATCGTCGTTTTGCTTTATAGCGGCTTCTACACCGCGTCCTAAATTGCCGTAGCCCAAAATTGCTATTTTCATGGTTTTCACTCCTTGTTACCTTAAAATTATATTACAGTTGTTCCTTGTTGTCAATCTTTTGAAAAATAAAAAACTGTAAATCACGAAAGGATTTACAGTTCATATTTTTGTGCGTTTAAGAGTTGGGCCTCAAGTGAAGAATGAGAAATTAGAATAATCGGTTTGTTTTGCGCTATTTCCAAAATTCTTTTTATTGCCGTTTTTATGTTTTCCTCGTCAAGACCTGTAAAGGCTTCGTCAAGTATCAAGCAGTCAAACTCGGCCGTTAAAGCGCGGGCAATAGCCACTCGGCGTTTCATACCGCCTGAAAGCTGATTTACGGGAGTGTTAAGCTCGTCTTTTAAGCCTAAAGCGGCAAGATTTTCTTTTGCAAGGCTTAAGTTATTTGAAACAAGCATTACGTTTTGCAAGGCCGTTTTGAAGGGAAGAAGGCGGTTTTCTTGAAAAACACAGGAAAATTTAAAGTCATTATCCTTTATTATTTCTCCGCTTTCTGCCTTTTCAAGCCC